>JAYVOO010000367.1:0-5726 GCA_043757905.1 Oligoflexia bacterium | reverse complement strand
GAACCGTGGTCGAAGCGCCAAAACACCTCGAAGGCATCGTGCTTTTGGACGGCACCTGGAGCCAGGCCAAGACTCTCTGGTGGAGAAATGCCTGGTTGTTGAAGCTGAAGCGCGTGGTTCTGCTCCCCGGCCGCAAATCACTTTACGGAGAGCTGAGAAAAGAGCCGCGAAAGGAATGCCTCTCCACGATCGAAACAATCGCCGAGGCGCTGGACATGCTGGGCGAGGATCTCGCGGCGGGCAAGCAGCTTCGCACCGTCTTCTCAAAGCTTCTGGAAAAGCAGCGCGATTACTTGAAAGCGCGCGCGCTCAAGAGCAAGTCTGCGAAAACGACGAAGGAATCCAAAGAAGCCGCCGAGGCTTAGCGCTTAGCGCTTTCCGCCACCCTTTTGCATATTGGCGAGCATGTCCATCGCAGCCTTGAGCTGCTGGTCCATGTCGCCTTTGCTGGCGCCGCCCTTTTGCTGGGGCAACTGGAATCCGCCCGCGGGTCCGCGGCCAACGGGGCGCGCGGCGCCTCCGCCTGCTCCACCCATGCCTTGGGCCATCTTCTGCATCTGCCCGAGCGCTTCGTTCATGTTCTTGGCGTTCGGAAATGCCATCTTCATCATCTGCTCGCTGGCCTGCTTGAGCTTGAGGAATACGAAGATGTTGATCCCGGTGAGGATGAGAACGCAAACCCAACTAATGATGGTCCAAGTTGACATGGCCGCAACTTAGCCTAGGGCCCCGTAGGCGTCAATGGTGGCCAGGGGGCCTGAGGGGGATCCGTAGCTTTGAGCATGTTCTTCTCCCCCATGCACCGCCGACAGATGATCTCAGGCACGAGCTTGGCCAAGAGCGTCTCACCTTCCCCTGGATTCTCGCTCCAGAACAGCGCGATTACCCAGGTGGTCAGGAGGTCCACCATACTCGCGTCGTTCGAGGGAACATCCTTCAAGGAGACTGGCAGGTCGAGCCGCACGGCAAGTTTGCGGATGATCGGAACATGGAAACCCATCAGCTGCGACGCATCCACATCCACACGCGCGCTGTAGCATTGCAGTGAACCGCTCTCAGCGCTTTGAAAGACAATCTCGCGCGGCATCGGCAACTCGGGCGCAACCTCCCGGAGACACGCCGGCATCTCGTCTTGGCTATCCAGAACGAGGAGAGGCACCGGCTCGCGACGCAATCGATAAAGCACCTTCACCGAGGCGCGCATCGAAACAAGACAGTCGCGAAGTTTCCTGAGGTTCACGGGCGCACGCGCGAACAACTCGGCGGGGCGCTCACAGTCATACTTCGCGTTCGGCAAGGGATGGCTCCGGTAGTCAGTGCCGCCGGGGCCCGCTAAAGGATTCGCCGACTCCGAAAGCGGCCTTCGGAACTGCACGGTGGAAAACTGGAGGCGCGCGAGTGCGTGCACATTCCCCGGATGAAGCGTCGCGAGGTTTTCGTTTTGCACCGGCTCGGTTGATTCGCTCGGCGCGGGACGACTCGAACTACAGCCAATCGCTACGAGCAGCAGTAGGAAATAAGAAGGAGATCTCGATCGCATTTTTTTATTCTATCAGACGGCATAGCGGTTGCACATCACGCCCCCGTCAACCGGACTGCTGAATTCAGGAGGCACCCGCGTTGACATTCAATCTCGGCAGGTCTTGAAACCCTGCCTGGTTAAGCAACTTTCTATGGAGGTCTTATGCAACGCGCATTCATTCCTGTTATCGCTCTCGCTCTGTCCATGGGTCTCGTGAACTGCAGCAAGAATAACTCGTCGAACGGAGCCGGTCCCGCTGCTCCTCCGGTCGACAACACTCCCGCCGCTCCCTCCTGGCAACTGAAGCAGATGTCCACCTGCGCTGAAGGTGTCGCGGCAGAAGACTGCCTCGCTTCCCAAGGGTTCGTCGTCGATGCCGACGGCAACTTCAAGGTCGGTCCGGCCGCCAACGGCAAGACCCTCACCGGCAAGCTGAGCGAAGAAGAGATGAAGAGCCTGAAGGCGAAGCTGATCCAGGCCGAGCTGATTCCGGCTGAAGGCCAGGCTTCGATCTCTGGCACAGCTTCGGAGCAGAAGGTCTCCATGGCCGCCGGCGAGAGCAATGACATCATCACGCTCACTCTCGCGAAGAAGGATGCCCAGCAGGTCATTCACACATCGGGCGAGGAATTCACGTTTCTGACGACGGCCACTGAAGCGCAGGCAGTCGAAACCGCCGCGGGCAATGCGCAAGCCGTGCAGAACGAGCTTCGCACGCTCGCGACCGCTCACTATCCCCTGCCCTTCCCGAACCTTTGCACGGACAAGGTCGACGAAGTGAAGGCCAGCGTCTACACGTCGCTTCAGACCTGCCAGGTCGACGCCGACTGCTCGTACATCGACTGGAACACCGACTCGGCGATCCCAAATGACGTTCACCAGTTCGTGATTACCGACAACGGCAACTACTTGGCTCCAGTCATCGTGGCCAATAGTTCTTCGCTGGCGGATCCCGCGCTGAACGCGAAGCTCGTGGAAGCGTACACGCAGGTCGACGCGGTCTGCAAGTTTCAGCGCCCTGACTTCACCGAGCAGAAGGGTTTCTACGCCGACCAGGCTGCGCCGGTCTGCGCGGCCAATGTCTGTACGGTCAATCCCGCGATCACGTTCTAAGCTCCTACGGATCTTCAGAGAAGTTGAGAAAGGGGCGGCCTTCGGGCCGCCCCTTTTTTTTATAAGGACTTCAAAGCTGGCATCTGTGTTGCAATTTTCTCCAGCGCGAACTTCTGTTTGTCGGAAAATTGTCCTTCGGGGGGATCCATTCATGCTTACGCGAAGCCCACTCTCAGCTGGTCTGAGCAGGGTCACGTGCGCCTTGCTGCTTCTCGTCCTCAGTCAGGTCATCGGCTGCAACGGAGGCGAATCGTCCGTGCCGCAACCGCAGCAGGCCACGCCACCGCCCAAGACCGAAGAGCTTGACCGCAATGGCCACGCGTTAGTCTGGCCCAGCGGCTGGGAAGATGTGGTGCTGGTCGCGAACTCGGCGAAGTCGACGTTCGACGTCACCGGGCACTTCTCCACGAGCCGCAATGCCTGCGGCTACGAAGCCTACGGCAAAGTGGAGCTCGAGTTCTGGAATCAGTTCGCCGAGATGCTCAACCGGGCAGCCAAAGCCGAGTTCGTGCCCGAGGCGCAGGAGTATTGCGTGGCTTGGCCAGATCCTCCTGGAATGGATGGAACCGTGGCGTTCACCCTCCTGACCCCCACCTCCGATCCAAATGCCCCGGTCCGCACCCAACGCGAGCTCTACTATCCGAAAAGCGGCGAGATCTGCACGCTCATCGCTGACCATCGGCTCTCAGATCAACTTTTGACCCACCTGAACCAGTTCGTCCAAATCGCCGACAAGAAAGACTGCCCGAACGGCTGGGGACACTAGGCTGGGTTGAAGATCACGGAAGAGCGGTCAGGCCAAGGACGGCCACCTTCATTCTCTTGCGCGTCTCTTCCAACAGGGAATCCATCTGTTCCGGACCCATGCCGACTGTCGGAATAGGTTCAAGTACCCTGACGCGAACCGTTCCGCTCCTGAGCAGTCCGCTCCAGATATCGACCAAGCCTTTGAGTGGCTGGATCACGATGGGCACGACGGGAACCTGCGCGCGAATCGCCATGTGAAATGCGCCCTTCTTGAAAGGCTGCAAGCAATCCTCGGTGCGGTTGCGCGTGCCCTCGGGGAAGATCCAGATCGAGACGCCCTTTTCCTTCATGATGGCGACCGCCTGATCCAGGCCGCCCAACGCTTTCGTCTTGCGCTTGCGGTCGAGGAGCACGTTGCCCGCCCCGGCAAAGAAGATCCCGAAGAGCGGGATCAATAGTAGCTCCTTCTTGCCGATCACGATGCAGCGCCTCGGGTAGAACGATCCGCAGATGATCATGTCGAGGTTGCTCTGATGATTGGTGACAAAAACGCAGGGCTCGCCCGTCTTCAGGCGCTCGCGCCCTTCGACCTCGAGCTTCCAGCCCACGATCCTCAGGCCCCCAGAGCTGTAGATCCTGCCGAAGAACCGATTCGTATCCAGGTCACCCCAACGCAGGGCGAGCCGCGCGAGTCCCACGACACAGGAGACGAAAAGCCACAGGCCGAGCAGAAGAACGCGGGCGATAAATAAAGGGAAGTGCATTCCCCATGAAGGCTACCACTTGTCGCGGCGAAGCGCCTGAGAAACGATTTCGTCCACGAGGGCGGTGTCGATTTTGACGTTATTGCTCAAACGCTTGATCGAAAAATGGTCGACGCTCTCCGGGAGACGCGTGACGAAGTCCGGATGGTATTCCACACTCTCGCCCGTCCACTCGCCGTAAACCGCATGGAAACCGTCAGGCCTCGTCTCGCCGTAGAGATCATAGGTATACTCGTGCAGGACCTCGATCCGGCCCACGAAGTTCTGGCCCGAGGCCGACTGATCCACAAACGGGCTTGCGGACACCAGGGTCAGCTCGACGTGCATGACATTCGCGTCAGACGGGTCCGGTTTGATTTCGCCGTCCATCTTGTAAACGGGCGTGTTCCAGACGATCGCGGACGGGTCGCGGTCGTAATAGCACGGCCTACCGCGCTGCTGTAGTTCGCGCTGGATAAAGCGGTGGAACTGATCGGGGTACATGTCCTGGAAGTCGTTGTTGCCGTTGTTGTTGCGCTCGCCCTTGACCTCGAGTCCCGCGACGTTCTCGTAGGTCTTAACGAGCAGCGCTTTCAGGTCCTGGACTTCGAAGGTGATGCCGTTGAGGGTGACTGGCGCCATCGGCTCCGCCTCGAGGAGCGATGCACCCGAAAGCGCGTCACAGAGGCCGTCGGCCGATCCGCCACTCGGGTTATAGAGAAACAAGTCATGCTCTTCATAGGCGGCCGAACCGGGATTCTGGCCGGTCTTCTTGGCGACATATGCATCGTATTTCTGAAGCGGCGCTTGAAGGCCTGGTCCGCGGTCGAAAAGGTAGCGCTCGCGCTTCGGGTACCACCAGCCGGACCAAGGCTGGGACTTCGAGGCGGCGTAAAATTTTCCGGGACTTACGACCAACGGTCCGTACTCGTCAGTCACCTGAGTGAAGATCGCTTTGCGCTGCGGATAGCGCAGCTGAGTGGTCCCGTCGGCCGCGTGCTCGACGTAGACTATTCGCTCTTTTCCGCAACCAGCCAACCCGCCCGCGGCCAGCGCGGAGAGGGTCAGGCAAAGGGCTGCGATTCTCAGCTTCGTGCTCTGCTTCCGGTCCATACGCGAATCCCCTCGAGAGATGGGTGGGCTCAAGATTCAAAAAATGGGGTGGAAGCGAGCTTCCACCCCACTGCATTCGATCGTGTGAGCGATCGATAAGATCAACCCAGACGCTTAGTGTTTCACGTTCGCACAGGTGTCGACCGTGGCGCCGGTGTCTTCGACCTTGACCAGGCCAGGCTTCACGTTCTTGCCCGTGACTTCCATGGCGCAGAAGTCAGCCAAGTCGCCCTTGATGTTGGAGATCTCGGAACAGCTGAGGGCCTTCTCGACCGTCGCGCTCTTCTTGATCTCCTTGAACTTCAGGCAGCTGTGGCCCTTGTCAGCGATTGGATACGTCTTCGAAGGCTCGTTCACGACGAACTTATCGGAGATCACGCCTGGTGTGACGACGCGGCTGCCGTCGAGAGGAAGCGTGCCTGGGGCATCGGCTACCCAGGAGGTCGTCGTGTCCGTGCACTGCACGAAGATATGCTCTGGCGCGAGAT
>JAYVOO010000366.1:0-1576 GCA_043757905.1 Oligoflexia bacterium | reverse complement strand
TGCGCTCGTCAGCCGGATCAACGTCGTCGGCGACCTCAACTACAACGTCTATAGCCAGGACTTCAACTCGGGCAGCGTCACCTCTAAAGGTGCGCTCGGGTATGGCGGCGGCGCGCTGGTCGACTTCGGCGTCGCCAATGAATTGGGCTTCGAGACCGGCCTGATTTATTTCGTTCGCAAGGTGAACGTCGAGTTCGCGCCCGGCACATCGTTCGCGACGATCGTCGGGGGTTTGGGCGACATGAACGTATTCCATATCCCGGGAACTCTCGTAGCCGGCATGGGCAGCGTCATCTCTCTGGTCGGCGGAGTCTTCTACGAAATCCCGTCCAACTCGAATTCCGGGGATAACAACTTCGGACTGGGAGGCGGTCTACGGTTCAATATTCCTGCCAACGCCCCAGGCAGCGCGCTCATCGACTTGCGCTTCAATCACGGCCTAACGAATCAGGGCGGAGGGTTCCATACCAACGATATCCACCTGCTCGCCGGTTTCAGTTTCGGCGGCATCTGATCCCCGCGGCCCCGCTAACAGCTGTGCAAGAAAATCAACTGGCAGTGTTTGCTTATTGACGGACTGTTGTTACACTCAGTCCATGATGAACAAAACTGGCCTATGGATAGGCCTGCTGGTGGGGACTTTCGGAATCTCGGCGTTCGCGGATTACGCCCGGGCGACCGAAAAGACGGTCGACGTACAGGAAGTCAAGAGTCTCCTCTCCCGGAGAGGCGCCAGCTGGAGCGCGAAGGAGTCCTGGATCACGCGCCTAGGCAAAGACGAGATCAAGCGCATGCTCGGCGTGCAACAGGCACCGCAAGGGCGGCTCGAGTACGAGTCGCGCGATCCTTCGAGAACCAAGACCACGCTGGACTGGCGCAACGTCGGCGGCACGAGCTGGCTCAGCCCCGTAATGAACCAAGGCAACTGCGGAAGCTGCGTGGCTTTCGCGACGGTCGCGGCGCTCGAAGCACGCACTTCAATCGCGGCCGGCGCTCCGTGGCTCCGAGCGAGTTTCTCGCCCGAGCAGCTCTTTGCATGCGGCGGCGGCAGCTGCGACAAGGGTTGGATGCCCTTGAGTGCAGCGGCTTTCCTCGAAAGCGACGGAATCACCGACGAAGCATGCATGCCCTACACCTCCGGATCCTCGGGAGTGGACGGAAGCTGCAACCAGCGGTGCGGCGACTCTGCCCAACGCACCACCAAGATCGCAGGCACGGATCAGCCCAGCTCCTGGTGGGGCGGCAGCGTCGACACCGTGAAGAAGTCGATCCAAGACGGCCCGCTCGTCACAACTCTCACCGTTTACGCGGATTTCCTGACCTACTCGTCTGGAGTTTACCAACACGTCACGGGCGACGCCCTGGGCGGGCACGCGGTCAGCATCGTCGGCTTCGACGACGTCAAACGCGCCTGGCTGATTCGTAACAGCTGGGGCCAAGAATGGGGCGAAAAAGGTTTCGCCTGGATCAGCTGGGATGACTCCTCGGGCGTCGGCTCCGAGACCTGGGCGTTCAAGATCCCGGCGTCGAGCACGACTCTCGCCGTGACCTCTCCGCAGGACCGCGAGTACGTCTC
>JAYVOO010000365.1:0-5737 GCA_043757905.1 Oligoflexia bacterium | reverse complement strand
GAGGCGATCCCTCCGACTTAAAGGGCCCCCGAGGAGGAGGGATCGCCTCGCCCTCACCCCAGCCCGAATCTCGCCGCAAATCAGAGGTACTTGGACATGAGCTTGCGGCTCTCCTGGAAAACATAGCCGGAGATGTACTGCTGGTCCGCCGGGCGGAGGGCAACGAACTGCGCCCCGACTCGGCCTTTGACGGTATGACGAACCACGCCAGCCACCTTGATCGTGCGGCCCGCGAGGACAAATTCGATGGAGTCGAGCGCCACACCTGAGCGGAAAGAGTCACTCTCTTCTTCCTGAACCTGGAACGAGAGCCCGCCCGCGCTGATGTCGAGAAGCTTGCGCCCCACTCCCTGAATCCGTCCGGCCATGTTCAGGTGCTTCAGCGGCACTCGCATGTCCTTGCGCCGCTGAACCTTGTAGACCAACTCTGGGAACTCGAAGAGCAGCCCGTCCTGATCATGGCTCAAGTACTTGGCCTTGAAGAAGATGCTCGCGCGCGAAAGCGAGATACTGAACAGACAGTGCTCGGTTTTCTTGGCTCGAAGCGAGGAGTCGAACTCACCCGGATCGAAATTAGCGTTGGGCCAGAGGCAAAAGGTGCGCTTCGAAGGAACGAACTTCGAGAGATTGCCGTGCACGACCGCTTCCTGGTTCTTCGTCCAGCACATGGCTGACGCGAAGGTCTTGCAGCTTTCTTCCAGGAACTGGATCGCTTCCCGGCGATCTTCTACCGGTTCAAACGGTCGGTCTTCTGAAGGTGGCGGTGGAGACGAAGGCTTGTCAGACAATCGTAACCTTGCGAAGCAGGTCGATGTCCTGAAGCGCCTTGCCAGAGCCGCGCACCACGCAGGTCAGGGGATCTTCGGCCAGGGCGACGGGTAATCCCGTTTTCTCCTTGATCAAGATATCGAGGTTCGCGAGCAGCGCGCCGCCGCCGGCGAGGATGATGCCGTTATCGACGATATCGGCCGCGAGCTCCGGCGGCGTGCGCTCGAGCGCAGTCTTGATCGTGTCGACCACCGCCGAGACCGGCTCGGCCAGGGCATCGCGGATTTCCTCGGAATTCACTTCGATGGTCTTCGGGGCGCCCGAGATCAGGTCGCGGCCTTTGACTTCGAAGATCTTCTCTTCCTCGAACGGATAGGCGCAGCCGATCGAGAGCTTGATCTGCTCGGCCGTGCGCTCGCCGATCAAGAGCGAGTACTTGCGTTTGATGTATTGAACGATGGCGTCGTCGAACTTGTCGCCAGCGACTCGGACCGACTTCGAGTACACGATGCCGCCCAGGGAGATGACGGCGACTTCAGTGGTGCCGCCGCCGATATCGACGATCATGTTGCCAGACGGTTCTCGGATCGGAAGACCTGCGCCGAGAGCGGCAGCCATCGGTTCCTCGATCAGGTAGACTTCGCGGGCGCCCGCGGATTGCGCGGACTCCTTCACGGCGCGCTTCTCGACCTGCGTGATCCCGAACGGGATGCAGATGATGATGCGCGGGCGAATGAAGGTACGCCGCTCGCTCGACTTGTTGATGAAGTATTTGAGCATCGACTGCGTGACTTCGAAGTCGGCGATCACGCCGTCCTTCAGAGGGCGAATGGCCTGGATCGAGCCGGGCGTGCGGCCAAGCATATCCTTGGCTTCTTTGCCGACGGCAAGCACGCGGGTCTGGCCGCGGGCGTTGCGATGGATGGCGACGACGGAAGGCTCGTTGATGATGATTCCGCGGTCCTTCGCGTAGACCAGCGTGTTTGCGGTCCCGAGATCGATCGCTAAGTCGTTTGAAAAGAAATCGAGGAATTTCTTCAGCATTTTGATTTGGTTACCATCTGTAGTGCCTGATGTGTTCGCCGCGGGTGGCGATCTCGCTCATCGACTTGATGCCGATCTCCAGGTGCAAGTCCGTGAACTTGCGGAAGACCGCCTTCGCCGACTTCTTCGTCTTGATCCCCCCGCGCCGAAGCGGGAGATCGGAGACCAGAAGTAGCGCTCCGATCGGGACTTTGCTTGCGAATCCGCCTACAAAGAGAGTGGCAGATTCCATTTCAATAGCCAAGGCCCGTTCTTCATAAAGTTGGGCCTTGAAGCGCTCGTCGAACTCCCAGAAGCGGTAGTCGGTCGTGTGAACGACGCCCGTGCGGTAGTCGAGGCCCTTTTCGACGATGATGTCGGAGACGAATTTCTGGATCTTGAAGGTCGGCAGCGCCGGCACCTGAGTGGGCATGAAGTGATGCGAGGAGCCTTCGTCCCGGATCGCGGCAGTCGGAAGGATGAAGTCGCCCACCTTAAGCGAGCGGTGGAGCCCCCCGCACATCCCGAGCAAGAGCACTGCCTTGGGCTCGAGCACGGCCAGCACTTCGATGATCAAAGCGGCTGTCGGGGAGCCAATGGAAAAGTCGACGATCGAGACATCGGCCGACTTCGAGTGAATGACGCTCATCGCGGAACCGGTCGTCTTCTCATCCCCGCAGAGTGCGTGGAATCTTTGCAGATAATAGTCGAAGTTCGTCAGAATGATCTGCTTGCGGAACTTGTCGACCGTGCTTCCGGTGTAGCGCTCCAAGATGTCCTTGGCGATTTTGAGCTTCTTAGGATTGTTGTAGATTCGATTCGGATCAGGGTGCTCAACCGAATATCCAAAGGTACCGAGACCGCTTTTCCGAGTCGTTTTAGATTGTTGCACGAAGAAAGCTTACAATTGGCCTGCCGTTCAAACAAGGAGTTTTAAGCCTCAACCCGCCGTGTTATATTCACACCCTCACATGCACACCTTTCTAAGAACACTTCTCCTGACGATTCCCTTGATCGCTGCCAGCGCTTGCACGGCCGTGCTTCCCAACGTCGGCGCACTCAAAACTCAGTATCCCGTCGTCCATTACAACGGCCCGAAAACGCCGCCGGTGGTAACGCTTGAGAAACAGCGGCCTCCCGGCTGGGTCAGCTTGGATGCGATTCCGAAGTCCGTGGTTGGCGCGATCGTGGTGAGCGAGGACTACGGCTTTTACCAGCATAATGGCGTCGATATCGGCGAGTTCAAGGAAGCTCTCAAGGAAAACATCGAAGCGGGGCGCTTCAAGCGCGGCGGCAGCACCATCACGCAGCAAGTAGTGAAGAACGTCTTCCTGACTTCCGACAAGACGATCGTGCGCAAGCTCAAGGAAATGTTCCTCGCGGGCCGCCTCGAGCAGGCGATCGGCAAGAAGAAGGTGCTCGAGACCTATTTCAACATCGCCGAATGGGGCGCGGGCGTGTTTGGGATCGGCGCGGCCTCCCAAACTTATTTCAAGAAACCTCCTTTGGAGCTCTCGCCCAAGGAGGCGGCGTTCCTCGCCATGCTTCTGCCAAGTCCGAAACGTTACAGCCAGTCCTTCCGCATGAAAAAACTGACGAAATACGCCGGCAAGACGATCGACCGGATCCTCGAGAAGATGGAGCATGCGCATTACATCACGGACATAGAGCGCGCAGAGCTTCGGCGTCATCCGCTCGCGTTCGAGCTTGCAGCCGATCCCGCCTTCACCACGCCGGAAGGCGGCATACCGACCGAGGCTCCGGAGGGCGACGAAGAGTCGGCGGGGCCGGATGACGACGAGTTGGAAATCTAGTTTACAGAGCGCCAACCCGGATCCACTATCAATCGACCGCCCAAAACGCAGTTGATGACATCCAGGAAGGTATCTCATGAGCTACACCTCTCGACTCCAGTTCAAGGAAACGCTCGCGCTCGCTTGCGCACTTCTCAGTTTTTCGCTCGCGGGTGCTCGCCTAGCCACCGCCGGTAAGTGGGTTCCCTCTGATCCCAAATCCAAGATTGATTTCACCGACTCCCGGGGCCGCGAGTGGTCGCGTTGGGTGCTCCAGGAGGAATCCTTGACCGGCACGCTCCTGCTCGTCGTGGAGAATCCCTCCGATCACGCGAGCGACGATGTCGCGTCCCAGCGCGTGGTCTACCGCAAGCTCTTCGCGAAGTCTGAGTCGCGCGCGCTCACCGAGAGCGCCCGCCGCTTTTCGCGACTGACCGATCGCTTGGAACGCGAGCCTTCGGAAGCAACCCTCGACGCCGCCCGCTCCGGTAAGAATCCGATCTGGGCGACGGCTAAGGATCAGTGGACGGACCAGGACGAGCTCGACTACACCGATTGGTACAGCCAGAACGTGAACACCAAGATCCTGGTGGGCTCGGGAATTGTCGTCGATTGCGCCGACTTTGCGATGACCGTTCGCTGGATCTACGCGCATGACCACCAGCTCCCAGTCGCGAACACGCTTTCTGGCTCGGGCAAGCTCTTCGGTCACTGGAGCACGCAGGCCGGCTGGGACAACCTGAAAACCGACACCGACTGGCGCAAGGATGAGCGCTTCAAGGTGGCGCTCAAGTACATGCTGAAGAACTCCTACACGCACTCCGTAATCGACGACCTTTACCCGGTCAAGCTCTCCCGCGACTGGGTGACGCCGGGCTCGGTACTTTTGATTCTTTACAACGCCTCCACCGGCCACACCGAGCTCATCAATTCGCTGGGCAAGGACGCCAACCTCTGCCCGAAAGACGAATGCATCTCGGTGATCTACGGCAACGAACCCTCGGCCGAGACGGCCTATAAAGACCAAGCCTATATCCGTAACTTAGGCGAGAAAGGCGGGGGGTTCCTGAGATGGCGCTGGCCGCTGCTTTCGGGCGGCACGTGGAAGCTCACGCCCAAGAGCAAGATGCCGGGCTACTCGCTCGAGCAGTACTCGCAGGTTGGGGCTGACGACAACTCATTCCAGGAATACATCTACGCAACCATTGGACTTGTCATCAGTGACACGAGCCGAGTGAGCCTGGCGGCCAACAGCATGTTCTCCCAGCTCCTACAGCGCTGGAACACGACCGCGATGGGATACTTCATGTGCTCGGTCCAGACCTGCTCGCCCTCGAGCAAGCTTTATGACGATTTCTCGACCCCGAGCCGCGATCTCCGGTTTCGCGAGACTCAAAGCCGGCTCTTGAGCGGGATATCCCAACTCGCGCCAGACGATCCCGTGATCTTAGATCTCCAGAACTGGCTCAACCAATACAACCCGGTTTTCTCGGGGCCGAGCTTCTGGGCGTATATGCTTAATACGGGCAAGATCAGCGATCTCATGTCCTCTGACCCGACGAAGTCCTACTTCGAGCGCTGGGGCGTGGATGGTTCGGCGGCGCAATCCCAGCTTTCGGCCCTGCCAGTGGTCTGGAGCACGGTGTGGGGCATGCGCGAGGATCAGGTTTCGAACGCGCTCGCGCTTTGCTACCCGCACGGCGAAACCACGCCCGTCTGTGACGTTCATTCCACCGCGGTCGCGGCGCTCGCGACCGACCGCCTGGACGAGAGCTTACGCATTGTCCGTCGCGACCTACGTGCGCTCATCGCGAACGCGACGCAAGTCGAGAGCGATGCGATCAGGCAGCGCATGTTAGCCTACGCGACAAGCGAAGACTACTGCGGGCAGGCCGGCAACCAAAACTGCACGATCGATGATCTGATTTTCACGAATGTCGATGCAGTCGAGAAGATGTCGTCTGATCCAACCGCGCCCGTTTCGAAGCGTTACGGATTTTGATCTAAGTCGCACCTTGGCTTAGCCTTGGACGCGGAAATTCCCAGAAGGGCCGGGTCGACGCACTCCATAAACTAGCTGTCCAAGCGTTAGACACAGTCAAGGCGCTGCTCACTCCGCGAAGGGTCTGCGGCTCGGAATCCCTTTGATCCTG
>JAYVOO010000364.1:0-5744 GCA_043757905.1 Oligoflexia bacterium | reverse complement strand
GTGGCCCGTTTTTTCATGATCAGGAGATACTCCTATGTCCCGCCCAGAATCCCTCGCCGCTCCCGCGTATGTCCGTAGCCGTGCCGCGCTTGAATGGGTTCAGTCGATTCGCGAGCTCTGCAAGCCCGATCGCATCCACTGGTGCGACGGCACGGTCGAGGAGTACGACGCGCTTTGTGCCGAGATGGTTGAGAGCGGCACCCTTCGCAGATTAAATCCTGAGAAGCGGCCGAACAGTTATCTGGCCTGCTCGGACCCGAAAGACGTCGCGCGCGTGGAGGAAAGCACTTTCATTTGCAGTGTTCGCGAAGAGGACGCGGGGCCGACGAACAACTGGGTAGCCCCGGACAAGATGAAGGCGCGTCTCAATGAACTGTTCAACGGAAGCATGCGTGGCCGCACGCTTTACGTGATCCCTTTCTCCATGGGTCCGCTCGGCTCGCCGCTCTCCAAGATCGGCATCGAACTGAGTGATTCGCCGTATGTCACGGTGAACATGCGGATCATGACTCGGATGGGAAAAGCCGTCTGGGATCTGCTCGGCGAAGACGAGACGTTCGTGCAGTGCCTGCACTCCGTTGGCGCGCCGCTCGCGCCAGGCTCCCATGACTGCTCTTGGCCTTGCAATGAGAGCAAATACATTGCGCACTTCCCGGAGGCGCGCTCGATCTGGTCGTTCGGAAGCGGTTACGGTGGCAACGCGCTTCTTGGAAAGAAATGCTTCGCTCTCCGGCTTGCTTCGGTCATGGGCCGAGACGAAGGCTGGCTGGCCGAGCATATGCTCATCCTGGGCGCCGAGTCCCCCACGGGCGAGAAGTCTTACGTCACGGCTGCGTTCCCGAGCGCTTGCGGAAAAACCAACTTCGCGATGATGGTCCCACCCGAGGCGCAGAAGAATTGGAAGATCACGACCATCGGAGACGATATCGCGTGGCTTAAACCCGGGCCCGACGGCCGGCTTTACGCGATCAATGCGGAAAACGGCTTTTTTGGCGTGGCTCCGGGAACTTCCGCCAAGAGCAATCCGAACGCGATGACGACCATCAGCCGCAACACGATTTTTACGAACGTCGCGCTCACCCCGGATTTCGACGTTTGGTGGGAAGGCATGACGGCCACTCCGCCCGAGAAACTCACCGACTGGCTGGGCAACGCGTGGACTCCTGGCTGCGGCCGGCTCGCCGCCCATCCGAACTCGCGCTTCACCGCTCCGATCAGCCAATGTCCTTCGCTCGACGCGGAGTGGGAGAATCCGGCCGGCGTCCCGATCTCGGCGATGGTTTTCGGTGGAAGAAGACGCACGACGGTCCCGCTCGTCTATCAGGCGAAGGATTGGGCGACGGGGGTCTATCTCGCAGCCACAGTGGGCTCCGAAACAACGGCGGCGGCGACCGGCGCGGTTGGCCTGGTCAGGCGAGACCCTTTCGCGATGCTCCCGTTCTGCGGCTATAATATGGCCGATTATTTTTCGCATTGGCTTAAGATCGGCAGCGCACTCAAGAAGCCGCCCGCGATCTTCGGAGTCAACTGGTTCCGCCGAGCGCAGGACGGGAGTTTCCTCTGGCCCGGCTTCGGGGAGAACGTGCGCGTACTGGAATGGATTCTGGGCCGCTTGAAGGACGAGGACCGCGCGGGCGCGAACGAAAGCCCGCTAGGCTGGGTTCCGAAGCGCGAGGACTTGAACTGGAAGGGGCTTGAGTCGGTCTCAAGCGAACGCTTCCAGGAGCTGATGGCGATCGACGCCGGCGAGTGGTCGACCGAGGTCGAGTCCCACGATTCTCTTTTCGAGAAGTTCTCGGACCGGTTGCCCGGAGAAATCAGACGCTTAAAAACAGAACTCGCACTTGGGCTCGATTCTCGTCATAGCGTCTTGTCATAGAGCCGGTAGACTTTATAGCGCTCCCCGAACATGCGGGAGAGCGCCTTATTCATTGGGCCGTTATCCTCTAAAATCCATGACGCTTCGCCGACGCTATAGCCGGCCTTGGGTCCGCGCTTGAAGTACTCGGTATAGAGTAGCGGGCCGATGCCGTTCTCGACGTAAGCGCGTTTGATGCCGAGGGTGAGGATTCGGCAGCGAGTGATCGTCTTGCGCTTGCCAGGGCCCTTTAGGTTCCAGAGCAGCTTGAAGATACCGGTCGGGAAGAGCTTTCCGTCCGACACTTTCTTGAAGACCTGGTTCACGTCCGGAAGCGCCAGCGCGAAGCCCGCAGGTTGCCCGCGTACTTCGGCGATGAGTACGAGCTCTGGATCGATGATTGCCTTCATATCCTTGGCCATGTGCTCGAACTCATGGGGCTCCATTGGCACGAAACCCCAGTTCTTTTCCCAGGCGTCGTTGTAGATATCCAAGATGATTGCGAGCTCTTCCTTGAACTTGCTCATGTTGACGGTGCGGAAGGTGACGGTCGAGCGGCTCTTCAATCGCTCGGCCTGCGCCCAAAGCTTCTCGAGGTATGGGGCTTTTCCAGAGGTGAGATTATACGCGAACAGGTCCTTCGACTTGGCCAGGCCCCAGTTCTCCAGGAGCGTCGCGTAGTACTTCGGGTTGTAGGTCATCATTACGGCCGGTGGGTCGCTGAATCCCACGACTAGGAGTCCGCACTCGTGGTTAGTGCTCGGGTTCATTGGGCCGCGGATGAGGCCCATCCCCTGGGATTTAACCCAGCGCGCGGCCTCATCGAGTAGGAGGTCGGCGACCTTCTGGTCGTTCACGCACTCGAAGAAGCCGAAGAAGCCGGTCTTTTCCTCGTGGTAATTGTTGTGGTTCTCGTCGATGACACCGATGATGCGGCCGACGCAATTTCCGGTCGTCGTATCGAAAGCCAACACGGGATGCATTATCGCGTGGCGGAAGAACGGGTTCTTCACGACGTCGAGCAGGTCCTTCACGGCGATGCGAAGTGGCGGGACCCATTGGGGGTCGTCTTTGTAGATGTCCCAGGCGAATCCGATGAACTGGTCCCAATCCGCTTTCGTTGCAACCGGCTTCAATTCAATCATCGTGACGCTCCTGAGCTACCAAAAGGTGTCAGGCACCTTTTAGACGGTGACGCCGAAGTGTGTCTGAGCGAGAGCCGCGAGCTCTTCCTGACGGCTGGCCTGCCCGATGATGCCGAATTCGTGGCCGAGGCGGTCGAGCACTTCGAGGACGTAATCCAGATCCTCGTCCGTGTGCGAAGCCATATAACTGGTGCGGATGAGCGCGCAGCCTTCAGGCACGGCGGGGCGGACGACAGGGGTCGCGAAGACGCCGTTCTCGTAAAGCTTCTGGGTGAAAGCAAACGCAACAGAGTCGTCGCCGATCAAGAGCGGGATGATGGGCGTCTGGCTGCCAAGCGTGTTGTAGCCCAAGGCGTTCAGACCCTTCTTCATCTTCTCGGCGTTGCGCCACAGCGCCTGCAGGTGCTGCGGCTCGCTCTCAACGATGTCGAGACAGGCCAGTACAGTCGCAACGGCGGCAGGTGGCATGGCCGCGCTGAAGATGAATGGACGGGACTTGTGCTTGATGTACTCAATGACATCCTTGCTTGCCGCGATCACGCCGCCGATGGACGCGAACGACTTGGAGAAGGTGCCCATGACGACATCGATATCGCCGGGAGTTTTGAAATGATGGCCGGTGCCCTGGCCCTTGGGGCCGAGGACTCCGAGCGCATGGGCGTCGTCGATGTAAAGACGGCAGTCATAGGTCTTCGCGAGCTCGATGACCTTGGGCAGATTGACGATGTCGCCTGACATCGAGAAGACGCCGTCGGCGACGATGATCGCGCCGTCGTAATCGTTGCGGGTGGCCTTGAGCACGCGCTCAAGATCCGCCATATTATTGTGACGGTACTTGACCGTGTCGCCGATCGCAGCGCGGGTGCCCTCGATGATCGATGCGTGATTTTCACGGTCGCAATAGATTACGTCGCCCCGGCCGACGAGAGCGGAGAGCGCACCGAGATTGGACAGAAAGCCGGTTGCGAAAACCAGGCAGGCTTCCTTGCCGAGGTACGCAGCAAGGCGTTCTTCGAGCTCTTCGTGGATGACGAGGTTGCCGTTGAGGAAGCGCGAGCCGGTGCAGCCGGTCCCGAAACGGTCGATTGCGGCCTTTGCGGCGGCTTGAACTTTGGGATGATGCGTGAGGCCCAGATAGTTGTTCGAGCCGATCATCACGCGGCGCTTGCCATGTGTCACGACAGACGATCCGGTGGTCGACTCAATGGGCCGGAAGAAGGGATACAGACCCGCGGCCTGAACCTTCTTTGCATCGTGAAAGTTTCGACATTTATCGAACAAATCGCCCATACCTTTAATGGTACCCATCCAAGACACCTTCGCTATTAAAAAAGAGACTGCAAACCGGACCTAAGCTACTGCTTCCGCTGAATTAAAAACCAACTGCTACCATCAGATACTCTCTAAATCAACGCATAAGTCCATATAGGCCATGTGGGCCTTGGTGGACAAGAACAGCTCAAGTTTTATGACGCGCCGCCGATAAGTAACTTAAGGACGAGTCCACTCCGGCGCAATCGGATCCTCGACCTCTTCCTCGGCAGGAAGGCCAGATCAATCGTGCTGCCCCGCGTAAGCGCAGCTTTATCCTCACTCGTCAGTCCTATTTCGTCCGCGAAGGCGTCCCAAGGTAAGGACTTCGAGCGTGCGAATGTTCCTAAGCAGGAAGTTTTTAAGCGCTTTTCCAAAGAGTCTCTTGAACAAGAGAATCCCAAGGAACAGGCAAAAGTAATTCCCCTCCGCCCAGATGCCGGCATCTCACCGGATCGCGCGATCATGACTCCGGTCCCACCTAATCAGTCCTTGAGCGTCGCGCACAGCCTCGTTCATTTGATTGGAATGCTCAAGGATCAGGGCCGGCAGCTCACTCAATGGATGGCCGTGAAGTCTTACCGCAAAGCAGCCAAAGGGAAGCGTTCACAAGTTCGAAAAGGCGCAATGCTGGACCGCATGGTTGAATGACCCAATAGCGATAACGCGCACAGTCAATTTTCAGGTTGGAATGATTACAGGCTCTTAGCTCGCCCGCGCGAGCAATCGAAGGGCAGTGTTTGACGCATAGCCACGGCAAGTCTATAACGCTCTAAGTCATAAAACTTACTCCGTTTGAAGGGGCTTCCAATGGCATTCGTTCTCCCGCCAGACAGCCGGCGCACACTTGCGTCCAGGTTTCGTCTGTTCGTGTACTTCGCTGCGTTTACCCTGATCATCGGTCCACACGCCTTCGCCGCTCTACGGCGAGGTCCGGTCGAGCATTTCCATCCGGCTCACCATGCAATCACCCAAGACCTCTTCCGAGGGCATGTCGTTCAGAGTGAGCCTTTTGGTGCGAACGGCAACAACACCCAGATCTACAAAGTCACGCTTCATAATCCGGACTCGGGCCGTACGCGCGACGCTCTCTTCAAGCCGCGGGTCTTCGGCGATAACGATGGCTATAGCCGCCCACCGATCGAGTACGTTGCTTACGTGATCAACCGGATGCTTGGAATGGACTACGTTCCCCCAGTCGCTTACCGGCGGCACATCGACGTCAACTTCACGCACTTCGACGAAGGCGCGCTGCTTTATCGAGTCGAGGACGCGCACAATCTCCGGGACGTCGATTCCTACCACTGGAACGTCTCCCGGCGGGGCTTCCTCTCGGACACGCGCATTCTCGACGGCTTGATCAACAACTCCGACCGCCATAGCTTGAATTACTTGCGCGGCAAGCATTGGACGGACGGAAGCTACAAGCC
>JAYVOO010000363.1:0-1581 GCA_043757905.1 Oligoflexia bacterium | reverse complement strand
TCCCATGGAATAGCCGATGCCGGAACGGCAGGAGCGCTCGTTGCAAAGGTCGTATTTCTTGGTCACATAAGGGAGGAATTCCTTCATGAACCAGGTTTCGTAGGCCTCGGGGCCGGTGTGGACACCGCCCTTGTCGGTATAGAAGCTGAACTCAGAGGTCTCGAAAGCGATGACCGTCGTGGAGTATTCGCCGGGAGTCTCGGCCATCTTTTCGTGGAACTCGGCGGAAAATTTGTCGAACCAGTCGTCGATCGGCTGCGCGTAACCGTGGAAGAAGAAGATCACCTTGCGCTTGGAGGGGTCGACCTTTCCGGTGCTGCGGGCCTCGTCGATGCAATAGCGCATCTCTTTGCCGAGTAATTTGGACTGCTGCATGGTGCAGGCGCCGGAGGGCGCTTTCGGCGCAGCGAACGCGCTGGCGTTCAAGGTTCCGAGCCCGAGCGTGAGCAAGAGCGAGCAGGATAAAGCCCCTGTTAATGAGTATTTCAGTGCGATCATTGACATTCCCCCGAGTAGCTTCGAGCCTTGTTGAAACCATGAAGGGCACGAAGAAGCAAGGAAACCTGCCTAGGAGCGTGAGATCTCGCTTTGCGTCAGTTCATGTACAGCTGTTTAAAGATTAGTCGGTGGATCAGACTTGGGAAACGCAGATTCACGTCCAAGTGCCCGGACTAGAAGCCAGTTTCCGAAGCGTTAACGGTCCAGACTCGGGAACGTGTCTTGCTTTATGCGGCGCGGAGCACACGCATGAACTTTTCGACCCGCAAAAACCTCTTTGCCGCCTCGCTGATCCTCTCGCTTTCGCTCACCGCCCAAGCCGCGGTGATCGCTGAAAGGACCGAGGCGGCGCCACCGAAGTCCAACTCCGAACGCGCCCTGGGGCTGAAGAAGATCGCCCGCAACGTGCGCTGGCTCCTCAGCCTCCGCTACCGGATCGTGACCCAAGGCCTCGAGGAGCTCAAGGCCGACCCACGGGGTACTGACGGCATCCTCTTTCTGGGCAATCATTCGGGTTTCACTGACCCGCTGATTAACCAGTCGCTTCTGCTCGACGACTTCGCCCCGCGCGCCCTCATCATCGAAAGTGCGAACGCAGGTCCGGGCATCGGCAAATTCACGCAGAAAATCGACGCCGTTCCCGTGCCTGACCCGAACTGGAAGAAGGGCAAGGAGCTCGTCTACAAGCGCAAGCGCGACCTGCTGCCGGGTATGCAGAAGGTCGTCGAAGAGGTGCTCGTGAGCACGAAGCGCGGCGACAACTGGCTCATTTATCCGAGTGGTACTTTGAAGCACCAGGCGCGCGAGATGATCGAACGCCAGAAGAGCATCGTCCACCGCGTCCTGCAGGAGAATCCCGATCAGCGCATCGTGCTCATTCGTATGAAGGGCCTTTGGGGTAGCGATTGGTCTTGGGCGAACGGCAAGGAGCCAAACGTCCCGCTGGTCGCACTCAAAAGCGCCGGCAAGGTCATCGCCAACGCGTTGATGGGCAGAGGCATGCCTAAGCGCGATATCACGGTCGAGTTCATCGAGCCCACTGACTTTCCACGAAAAGGCACGAGAGCTGAAATCAACCAGTAC
>JAYVOO010000362.1:0-5755 GCA_043757905.1 Oligoflexia bacterium | reverse complement strand
CGGTGATTCGCGCCATGAAGCTCATCAGTTGGCCGTCTCCCCAGGCCCCGGTCCCGAGGTTGTGCACGTACGGGGGGTTCGTGCCGCTGATCTTCATGAGCTCACCGACGGCATAGGCGCTCGAGTCGCCGATCATGACTGTGGAGGACCCGCGCGTCGCGCCGCCCGTGACCGGGATGTTCGCCACGGGATAAGGCCAATCCCCGACTCCGGCACTAAACACCGCACCCCCGGTCGTGACCCTGAAGTGGGTGGCCTTCGGACCGTCCCCACGCAGGGTAACGCCGCCGTTCCGTTGGTTCAGGATCGGGCTCGCGAGCAGATAGGTTCCGGCGGGGGCGTAAACGACCGATCCCGAGGGGCAGGTCACCAACGCGTGCTGAATGGCGGGAGCGTCGTCGGTTACCCCATCAGCGGCGCAATGCAACGCCGGGTCTCCAGTTGTCCGTAAATTCACGCAAGTCACATTTCGATCCGGTATGCCCCCGGGTACACCAACTGTTGTTCCAGGCGTCCAGTCACCCAAGCGCCCGAGAGGGATGATGGATGAAATGGATGGGATGGGCTCGCCAGGCTCCTCTAATTCTCGCTCTTCATGAACCTCGGTACAATCATGTCCCAGTAGACGCGTGTCGAAAGAGAGCGAGAAGAAAAATTCTCGATGGCGGATTTCGAGACAACTGTCTAGGGTTACGGATGAGTCAACCTTGACTTAGGCTGATCATAACAGCGGATTCTGGCTCTCTCGGCTGGCCCGACGGCTGCAATCCATAGGTGAATGGCAAATGGCTACGGCTTGTTCTTAGGTTTCCTTCCGCTCGTCCTCGGCTTCGCCTGCTCTACGGCTCAAGCGGGAGGCGGAAGTTGGTTCGCGAGTCCCACGAAACCCTGCGATTCCAGCCAGACTGGCCAGCGAGGCAACACGAGCCGGCTCGGATCAGGCTGGTCTCCTGACGGAAAAATAAAAGTTTACATCAAGGTCGCGGAGGTCGCACTGGATGCCGAGCATCAACTTCTTCTCGCCAATCTCCTCAAACATAATTTGGGCGGCCCCATCCCCAGGGACGCAATCTTGATGTCCGTTCGCCGCCTGCAGATCGTGGGCGTTAGTCTCGCGAAGCTCGGGCATCTCGGTATCGAGAATGTCGATGTCAACGGCTCCAGAAAGCGCGGCAAGATATTCGATCTTCGGCCCGGCCCGCATCAAGGCGAGTCCAAGGTCTATGATTTCGCCGCGGGCGGCGGAGGCGAGGTCGGTAAACTGAATCACCAAAAACCTAAATATCTATCCCATGACTCCGGCTCTCTGCTTTCCGGTCCTGGGTTCTATTCCGTTTCCAACTGGGTCCCGAGCGGCGAACCAGGGCACCGCGCCTTGGAACTGCACGGAATCGACCCAGAAACGCGTAATCGAAAGCTCATCCGTATTCACGCCGCCGATTACGTGTCGGAAGCGGAACGCGGGAAGTCTGGCTGCATCGGTCGCTCCAGCGGCTGCCCGGCGGTCAAGATCGAGGAGCTCCCCGAGATGAGCAAGCTCTCGGGCGGAATCTTCCTGATCTATTCCAAACGCCCAGCGCTCGATACGCCGACTGGGCCCTACGATCACCCGCAGAAAATCTGAGACCTCGGAGCGCGCTTTCCTTGCTCACGCGGGGTGATTGACAGGAAGTGTTTTGGGCCGTAGGCAAAGAGGATGACGAAGACAAAGAAAAAAACCAGCTTCGGCGTTGCGACCCTCGCCGTGCTGGCGCTCCCGCTCTCGTTTCCCGCATACGCGGCTTCCGACTTTGGCCTGAGCTGCTCGAACGCCCGCGTCCTGATCTCGTCGGACTTGCCTTGGCTTGCCGCCGACTGCCTGCGCGTGGATCATACCTACGTGAGCACGTCACTCCTGCTGACGGGTATCGAGAACCTGGACGGTGCACTGACCCGCACGAGTACAAGCCTTCTGAAGCTCAGCACTTTTCAGAAAAGCTGCAGCACCCTCCGCATTGAAGGCTCGAGCCTTCGCGCGATCTGCACCCGCAACGATGGCTCCGCACTCGACTCAAGCCTTATTCTTCCGATCGGTAATCAGGACGGTTTTCTAACCTACTGAGCGCGTAACTTTTTTCGGACATTGCTGAGCGCCACGGGCGTGATGCCCAGGTAGGACGCGATCTCATAAAGCGGCAGCCGGCTTACAAGTTCAGGATAATTCCTGAGGAACGCCTCGTACCGTTTAAGTGCACTGAAGACGAGCATGACGGTTCCCGCCGTGAATTGCTGACTCGAAAGGTACCGTGTAAGCTCGGCCTACTCCGCCTCCGGCAGCGTGGTGAGTGCGGCAAGGGTCGATTTAAAGGCTGAAAATTCATTCCGTGCGGGTGCGTCGTGGGTGGCTGCCATTTCCGACTCTTTACCACGATCTTCTTAAAGCACTTTAAGGAACGGTATTCGCATCTTCGCTAGAACTTGGATAAGAAATGGAAGGGTATCCCATGATTCAACGTCTGATTCAAAGTCACCTAGCAATCATTCTTTTTGCTGTCGGAGCAGCCGCTTTCGGCTCCGGAGCCCTTGCGGATTCAAGCAACTCTTGGGCTCTCGCCCCGTTCGTCTCCGACGGTTGTAGCCAATTCGCCGACGGCTCGGACGAGAACCCAACTCAATGGCAGCATTGCTGCGTCGAGCATGATCTCAAGTACTGGGCGGGCGGTACCTGGAACGAAAGGCTCATGGCCGACGAAGAGCTTCGGGACTGCGTGGCGGACTCGGGCTCGGAGAATCTGGCCCAGCTCATGTTTTTGGGCGTTAGACTAGGCGGCGGCCCCTATCTGCCGACTCCCTACCGCTGGGGCTACGGTTGGCCGAGTACTTTCGGTTACCGGGAACTCAAACTCGAGGAACTGGATCAGGTCCGTAGGCTTGCGCCCCCGGATCTCTCCAAAGTCATTGTCGTCAAGTGAAGGATTGCTGCCCACGCGCGAGAACATCCTCACCCTACTTGCCCCGGGGAGCCAGCGCGCCTAGTTTCTCAGAGTTTCTGCGGGTAGCCTTGCGAGTCTTTAGAAAATCTTGACCGATCTTCTTTCGAGTCGAAAGCGCCGCGTACTTCTTGAACTTCGGAAACAGCTCTTCCTGCTCCTCGTCCAGATGCTGCTCAAGAATCTCGCAGAAGATCTTCATGCGGATCAGCTTGCGCTGGGGATCTGAGACCTGATGAATGCCAGCCACGACGACCCGGTGGATCTCATGCTCTTCAATCCCCTCCATCGATTCATGCTCGAACTTCGGGTGATCCTTGATGCGCGTCAGAAGCGCCTTCTCTTCGGCGGCGACATGCGAGGAGACCAGCTTCTCGAGCTTTCGAAAGCTAGAGACGGTCTGCGCGTGGGTGGCGCGCTTGGATCGCACTTCCTTCATCAGCGCGCGAAGCGCCCGGTGGTCGCGAAGCAAAAGCGTGATCACGTTCGCGGCGGTCGGTTCTTTCTTACGACTCGAGACCTTCTGGAGAGGGGATTTATTCATGCAAACAGGGTCGCATCTTAATCGCGGCTCGTACACCCTTCAGTTGAGAGTGGCACTTAGGCCGGCAGCGAGTCTACGTCAGGCCGATCCCAATGCCGATGAAGCGAAAGCGCCTGCACGATGCCCGCGGCCGCAAGCTTGGGTGTAGAACTTGACGGCGAAGCCGCGCACGTCGCGCGCCGTATCAGCTGAGCCTCGGGAGCCGACGACCTCGGAAAAGCGGGGTTCCCGGCCTTGGCGGAATTCTGGTCATCGACGATCCCGACGCCCTGATTCGTCGTCAACATCTCATCCGTGCCGTCCAATCGGAAACTCTCCATGCTTTCCAGCTACGTGTTAGTGAGTGGACGCGGAGCGCTTTTCGTGGAAGCTTTGTTTTTCATGGGAGTCTCCGGTGCGTCTGGCAGAGCAATTGTCATGCCTCAAGGTGGAAAAGAATGATGGACGCAGACCTACAGTCCCCTGCCGCGTCGCGAACGATTCATTGTGATGATGCGCTCGCATGGTTGGGCCGAAGCGGAAAGATCGAGGGGTGTTCCATCATCACCTCGTTGCCAGATTTCTCAGAATTTCCGAAGCTGACGCTCGAGGAGTGGAAGTCTTGGTTCACGGATGCCGCCGCGCTCGTTCTCTCGCGCTGCCCAGACGACGGTGTCACGATTTTCTACCAGACCGATATCAAGCAGGACGGCATCTGGGTCGACAAAGCTTACCTCTGCCAGATGGCGGCCGAACGCGAGGGCCATGCTCTTCTGTGGCACAAACTGATTTGTCGCGCGCGCCCCGGAGCAGTTACGTACGGACGCCCTGCCTACTCGCATATGCTTTGCTTCTCGCGCGGCGTGCGCGCCGAGATCGCGGCCTCGACGGCGGACATCCTGCCTGAGGCGGGCGAGGTAACTTGGACCCGCGGAATGGGAACGGCTGCTTGCCGCGCGGCCTGCCAGTTCGTGATGAAGCATACGGGGACCCGGACGATCATCGATCCCTTCTGTGGGCATGGGACCGTGCTTGCGGTCGCGAACGAGCTTGGGCTCGCCGCAATCGGCGTCGAGCTCAGTCGCAAGCGCGCCAAGATTGCGCGAAATCTCAAGTTTCCAATAGAGCGATCAACTCGTTTAGATCATACGGACGATGGAGGACATGATCGCCTGGAAGCGGAAACGCCCCCGCAAGCTCGAACTTCTCCTCCCCCTCATTGAGAATGATCGTGAGCGGAACAGTGCGCATCCCGGGGATGGCTCGCAGTTTCTCGCAAGCCTCCTGGGCATGCATGTCCTCGAACGTCAGGTCAAGCAGGATGCGGTCCGGACGCTCCTCCTGCGCGAGCCTGAGGCCCTCGCTCCCGAAGGGGGCTCCTCTCACTTCGAAGAATGGCTCGAGTCGGGTCTCGTAGACCTCGAGCGCCTCCCAATCATCGACGACGACCAGGAGCCTCTTCAATTGCGCCTCAGCCCCGTCCGCCGCCGCCGCCTAAGTTGCGGGGCAGGACGACGAGAAAGGAGTCGAGTCTCACGCGCGAGACGTCGAGGACTTCGCTGAGAGCGCGCTTCCGCTCTTTCCACCAGTCGAGCTCGCGCTCGCTCACCATTCCGTTGCGCTCGCGCATCCCGTCCAGGCGCGAGATCTCGCGGTCGATCGTGTCGTTCATCTGCGTGATCGAGGCGGCGCGGATCGTGGCGGCCTGCGCTTCGGCTTTGTCTTTCGCTTTGCCCAGAAGCTTTCGCAGGCCTTCGGCTGGCAGGCGTTTCGGCACGCCTTCCATCGCGGGTGGGAGCGGGCCGATGGCCTCTTGAAGCTTGAGGAATGGCCAATCGGCGGTCAGATCGGTACCGGGCCCGTCGAGCACAACCCGGAGCGGGGCCGGGCTGAAGAATTCTGCCAGGTTCCATTTCGGATCAGAACGCGTCTCGAAGAGAAAGTTGCATTCGATCACAAGCGAGAGCGCCGAGAGCTCGGACTCCCAGCAGGCCACGGCCGTATTGCCCAACTCCTGGCTGATCAGGGCTTCCATCGTGCCGGTGACGAGCGGGTGATCCCAGCTCATGAGCGCGAGATCGTCGCGCGCGACCGCTTTGTCTCGCGAGAAAGTGAAGCGCATGCCTTCGGGCGGGAGCGAAGGAACGTAGGACGCGAACGCACTGTCGCCCGCCTCGACGAACATCGACTGCGCGTCGAGATCGTCCACGTGCAGCCCGAGCGAGTCGAAGATCGCGTCCAAGTAATCACGGAGCACTTCGCC
>JAYVOO010000361.1:0-1586 GCA_043757905.1 Oligoflexia bacterium | reverse complement strand
CTCCTGCCACTCCTTCTCGCGGCCGCATTCTCCACTCAATCTCTGCAAAAGGGCCAAGTCATCAAGCAGTTCGAAGCCTATTCGATCGCCGAGTCGCTTGCGCGCGCGCACGGGCTTCGCACTCTTGGGTACTGCGGTTCTCGCAAAGGCGCTGGTTTTTGCGGCCGTGCCATGGATACTTTACTGGAGGGAGCGAGAGCTGCACGGTCCCCACGGCAAGCCATGCGCAAGCGAGGCCGTCCTCCGGACGCTTGGATGGAGCGCGCTGATCCTACTACCATTCCTGGGCTGGCTTGTGGCGGTTCGCATCGTGGGTCAGAGCAACGTTCTCCAGTCCCAGGACCTCCTCCGCAACTACGCGCTTCACGGGTGGGAGCTGCTCCTCGAACCCGCCTACTACGCACGTTTCTTCACCTGGATAGCGGTCAAAGGTACGGGTCTCGTGCTCGTGGCCTTCGCCGCCTGGGGTTTCACGCAGGGGCCGCGGGACCGCGTGGACCGTCTTTTGATTTCTTGGACGGCTGGCGTGATCCCGTACTGGATCCTGGTTCGCCAGGGCAACCGCGTGCACGATTACTATTCGCTCGCGTTCATCCTGCCGCTTTCGGTGCTGGGCACGCGCTGGCTCGTGCGCTCCGCTCCCCGCCCCTGGCTGCGTCCAGTCCTAATCGCCACGACGCTCGGTCTCGGAATCGCGTCGCTCGCTGGGATGAACGCGATCCCGCTCGAGCCGGGTCAGTCCCGCCCGATCTTCTGTGGAGCGGAAATGCGGAAGCTACCGGGAAGTGGCGAGGGCGTTCGGTAGTAAGCGGGGCTGTGGGGCGGGTGCGCGCAGCGGGAAGCGCGAGCAACTTCTGCATAACGAGCGGCACGAGCGAAAAAAGCCCACCGGAAACAAATCCGGCGGGCCTGTAAAATGAGTCTTCGATCGCGCCAACCAAGGCCCTACCAACGCCCGATCAGAACGTGCCGCCGAAACTTGCGCCGGCCCAGGGGAGCACGCCGCCACTCGCGATGAGCAAGTAGCCGGTTGCACGAAAGAGAAAGCCGCTTTCGCCGCGGAACTCGTAGCCGCCGCCCACGATGGCCGCGACGCCCGAGTTCGTGGTCTTGAAAGTGCTGTCGTTATCGCTCGACGACGTGGATGTCGAGGATCCGTAAAGATAAGACGACTGGCGCGAACTTGCGACGGCAATATCGGCGCCCGCGGTCAGGAACCCGCGCTTTGGCCCGGGCTGGAAGTAGAAGTTGCCGTAAACCGGCACGATCAGAATCGAGCGTGAAGTGCCCAAGCCACTGGTGTATCCCCAGGTCGAGATACCGGCGCCGGCCGCGAACATTTCCGTGAAGGAGCGGTCGTAGTTGACGCTGTAGAGGCCGCCGCGGCCGAGCACCTCGCCCGAGAGGGCGTTCGGCCGGGTCATCGAGGTGTGCTCGCGTTCGCCGTAGCTTGCCTGAGCTTGTGCTTGTGCCTGAACGGAGGTCGTGTCCGGAGCGGCGAGGGCGAGGGAGGAGGAAGCGGCACAGACTACGACAGCGAGACTCAAGACAGAGCGGAAACCAGAAATTTTGCGGATCATTGAGAT
>JAYVOO010000360.1:0-1586 GCA_043757905.1 Oligoflexia bacterium | reverse complement strand
CCGATCGCGGAGCGTGGGGGATTAGTCGCGGCCTCGGCCATGATCCCCGTCCTGCTCTTCTCGCTGCTCGGCAACTTCTTGGAAGAGGCGCTTTTCCGCGGCTATCTCCAGGGTTATTTCGAGGCGCGCACCAAAACTCCGCGAGCTATCTTGCTCTCTGCGCTCTTCTTCGCCTTCGGCAATATCTTTCTCGCGGCCACCGTGACTGACTCGGGACCGGCGCTGCTCCTCTTCACGTTCTACGAAGGCCTGGTCTGCGCGTTCCTCTGCTCGCGGTGGGGACTGCTCTCCGCGGCTCTCGCTCACGGCATTGGGATCTGGCTCCTGACCGCGGGCTTCCAGGGAGGATTATTTCAATGAGTTCAATCGTGCCCCTGTTCTGGTCCTCGATGCTCCTGACCGTGCTGTCTAATATCGGCTACCACCTCTGCCAAAAAGGAATCGCCGCGCAGGCCAACCCGCTCATCTCGCTCCTTGTGACCTACGCGGTCGCGCTCTCGATCACGCTTGCGGGGCTTCCGCTCTTTTATCCGTCCTTGCAGCTAGGCGCCGAGCTGCGCAACTTGAATTGGGCAAGCTACACACTCGGGATCGCAGCCGCGGGACTCGAGCTCGGCTTCTTACTCGCCTACCGGGCCGGGTGGAATCTGAGCATCGGCGCGCTCTTTTCCAATGTGATGGTGACTCTACTTCTGATCCCAATCGGAGTCTTTGCCTACCGTGAGGCCCTGCCGGCGCGCACCGTATTCGGAATCGCCCTATCTCTTGCAGGCCTGCTGCTCATGGGAAAACGATGATTCAGTCGCTTCAAAAACAAGTCAAGTAACTGAATTTAAACATAATTAATACCTGACTAAATTAATTGAATAAAGCCCTTCAGTTTGGTATCTCTGTCCCATGAATTTGGGGTCGTCCAACTACAAATCTCTGCTCCTCACTGCGCTGCTTGTACTGATGGTGCCTTTGGCCCCGTCCCCCGCACTGGCAATCGATGAGATGTATTTTCTCCCTGAATCCACTGGCCGAAGCACCTACAATTCGAAAGTCACTTGGTATGTGAAGGGTCACGGTGTCCTATCCAAGTTCAAAGGTTTGGACGGTGTGCCCCTCGTCTATGCGAGCGTCGAATCCGACGCCCCGGTGAAGAAGGGCGACGTGATTGTCGTCCTTGGTAAGAGCGAGACGCTTCTGAATTACGCCGAGACGATTTACGACCTGACCCGAGAGGGTCTCGCCGTGCATATCTATGATCCCAGGAGCCAAGGGCTATCCGGCCGTCTCGTGAAACACAATTCTCGCATAGTCCATGTCGAAAGCTTCGATGACTATGTCGAGGATCTCCATCTCTTCGCCGAGCGGATCTTCGGAGCGCCCGAGCGCAAGGACACTCCGAAGTTTCTCCTCGCTCACTCCACCGGCGCGCTCGTGGCGCTCCACTACCTAGCACGCTATCAACCTGAAATCGACCACGCGACTCTCCTCGATCCGCTTGCACGTCCGAAGACTAAAGGCATCCCGACAGCGATCGCGCACTTGATCGCCAAGGCTCACGTCGCCCTCGGCATGGGCCAACGTTACGTCTGGGG
>JAYVOO010000359.1:0-1588 GCA_043757905.1 Oligoflexia bacterium | reverse complement strand
TTCGGCTTCGATCTCTCGCGCGAGAATGCTCCCGCGCTCATCCACGCGGCGCTTGTGGAAAAGAAGATCGCGGTCGAGATCCTCGTCAATAACGCCGGGATCGGCGTGCATGGAGAGTTTTCGGATACGCCTCTCGAGCGCGAGCTTGAGCTCGTGCATGTCCAGATCGATGCCATGCTCAGACTCACGAAGCTCTTTCTCCCTGCCCTGATCGCTGGCCGCCGGGGCAGGATCCTGAACGTAAGCTCGGTATACTCGTTCGCGGCCGTTCCAAGACAGGCCGTCTACGGGGCCTCCAAGGCATTCATGCTCTCGTTTTCGGAAGCGCTCGCTTACGAGCTGAAGGATTCCGGCGTGACGGTGACCGTGCTTTGCCCGGGCTCTACCCGCACCGAGTTCCGGCGCAGAGCGGGAGTCGTGAAGGTGGCCAAATCGGATGCCCCCGAAAGCGGGATGGAGCCGGAACTAGTCGCGCGCGCAGGGCTTCGCGCGATGGAGGCGGGACGTTTTCTCGCTGTGCCCGGCCTTCACAACGCGATTTTCACGATCATGATGAAGCATCTGCCTCAGGCGTTTCGAACGTCGCTCATGCAGTTCATCAATGCACGACGGGGGCTGCACTCGAGTAGACCTGGCGCTCGGGATCCACGGCGCGAGAATCCTCGCTGAGCTCGCTCAGGTCGAGCTCCGGCAGGAGCTTGCCGGGATTCAAGACCCCCTTCGGATCGAGCGACGCCTTCAAGGCGTGAAGCGCCTGAAGACCCGCTGGTGAGATTTCCTGTTTCATCCACGGTCGATGCTCCACGCCGATCGCGTGATGGTGGCTGAGCGTCCCGCCCAAGCGCATGATCGTGTCAGTGACTAGGCGCTTGTAGCCGTAGTAATGTTCGAGCTCCTGGCCCGCGGGCTGGCGCGCGGCAAACGTGAAATAGAGGCAGGCGCCAGTCTTATAGGTATGCGAGATATGGCAGCCGATGTAACCCGTGCCGCCCTCGAGCTTGAAGCGCTCCTTCACTGCCGCGACCGTACCCGCGTACAGTGGAAGCACCTTCGACCAAAGCGTCGAGGTCTCAGCAACGTCAGCCATGCAGCCGTAGTCCATGATGTAGTCGCGCAGATAAGGGATATTGAACTTGTCCTTCGACCAGGTCTTGCCAACGCTCTTGCCGAGCGAGAAGCCGCCGTGGCTTTTCAGAATCGCGAGCGCCGAGCGGCGGGTAGCCGCGATCGAGTCTTCCTCGCCTTCGAAGCCCACGATGAGGATGCAAGGCTCGGTATAGCCACGGGACTTGAGCCAGACCTTCACCTGCTTCTGAATCCAGGCCTCGAGCCCCTGCTTGGGCGCCTTCATATTGAACGCAAGCTCGCTCTCGCCGCTATCCTGCAAGCGGATCATGCTCGGGATGAATCCGCGGTCCAGGCATTCCTGAATTCCGCGCACGCCGTCCTCGAAGCTCTTAAAGAGATAACCGCGGTAGTCCTTGACGGCGGGCGTCTTGTGAACGCGCATCGTGGCTTCGGTGATCACGCCCAGGATCCCTTCGGATCCGACCATGATGCGATTGAGATCGGGGCCAGCGGAGGACGA
>JAYVOO010000358.1:0-1591 GCA_043757905.1 Oligoflexia bacterium | reverse complement strand
CAAAGGAATCCTTCTCCAAAATCTGCAGGCCCTGATCGATCGTGGGAAGACCGAGCACATCCGCATCATCCTCCAAGATGAGGGGCACCTGCTCAAGCCAAACCAGATCGTCATCAATCGCCAGGACCTTTGGGCGTTTTTTTAGGATCATAACGTGGCCTCGCTGCCAGGAATTAGGACGTCAAACCGCGCACCACCTAGGTCGGTAGATAGGCCGGCAGTGAGCACGCCCGAATGGGCTTCAACGATCTTACGCGAGATCACGAGTCCAAGACCTGTTCCATGAGCCTTGGTGGAGCGGACCGACTGAAGGACCTCCCCGGGACTTTCTCCTAGGCCGGGACCCGAGTCCTCGATCGTGATCCTTGCCCCACCTGCATCCCAGTGCATCGTTCTGATTCGGATCCTGGAACCGTCAGCCGTGGGGCCAGCCGCTTCAACCGCATTCTTTACGATGTTGATCAGAACACGCTCAAGCTGGGCGGAGTCATGCAGGATTGCGCTCAAGCCCTCTTCTGTTTCGACTTCGACTTTAACCCGACTGCGGGAAACCAGGTCTGAAGTCGCGCGCAATGCCTGACTGACAGTCACGCCCAGATCTCCGCGTAGTGGGCGCACTTGGATCTCGCGGGAACCGTCCAGGGTCGTCTGGATTAAGGCTTCCATTTTAGGGTAGTTAATCTGGGATGCTTTCAAGAAAGACTCGAGTCGAATCAGCCGCTTTTCGCTCCCCAGCGGCTGTTCGCCAGCGAGTTGTGCCGCAGTCCACGACGAATGAAGCAGCGTCTTTAGATCATGAATGACACCGCCGGCAAGCTGACCAACGAGTGCGAGGTCTCTCCGTAGAAAAGCTTCTCTCAAGGCGACCGATAGCTGAGCCAACTCCGACGGCCAGGACTCAGGCGCGGCCATCCCTGAATGAGGAGAACCTGCCAATGTCTCTACCGGCTCAAGCACATACTTCTTGAGAAGTCGGTTTAGGACCAATATCCCTGCCCCGAGGATGAAGAGCACGGGAAGCATGCTCCAGAGAAGAAATGGAAGTTTGAGCGACTCCCGATAGGTAGGCGCACGACTGGAAACTCGCACATAGGTTGGGTCCTGAACCAATGGCAACATTCGCGTCAGAGAAATCTCCGAACCAGCTCGAGTTACACAGAACCCCTTTGGCTCCAGAAGCTGAGTGCCGCATTCTTTTTGTTCTTTCGTTACTAGAATCTCAGAGACTCCAAGATCCGCCTTGAGAATGTCTGCTACGGAACTGGAAGACCCGCGATCCCCCAGCAAGACTTCGGCCGCCATACGCCGCGCGATTGTGGCAGAGCGGCTCTCGAGGTCAGAGACCTCCCGCGTGAGCGCATGCTGATAGTCAATCCATCCCAGCGTTAAAAAAGCGACAACGCTCAACCCAAGTGCCACACAAGAAGGCACGACCCAAGCAAGCGTCAGAATGCGCCGAAGCGACCGCCTACTTTTCACGGTACTTACTCCCGGCTAGAGCCTTACTGTAAGTAAGTCCGCCATTATGGAGCTCGTATAGGCTCGTGCCCCAAGGCGCAGAGAGGAGCCCCTTGCCGCGCTTGTCAAAGGC
>JAYVOO010000357.1:0-1593 GCA_043757905.1 Oligoflexia bacterium | reverse complement strand
TCGCGCTCGTGTCCGTCATCCTTCCGCCCGAGCTGCGCAAGGGACCGGTCGTGGGTCAGTTCGATGCGATTGTCCTGCCGTTTTACCCGTCCCCGGAGCGTGGTGAGGGAAGCTTCGAAGCAGTTCTCGGCGTTCCGTACAGCCACAAAGCCGGGCCCGGTACGGTGATCATCCGCTCGGGCGATAGAACGGTCGAGCTTCCATTTATGGTGGTCGAGGGCAAGTATGCTTCCGAGAGACTCAAGGTCGCTGGAAGCAAAGTCAATCCCACGAAGAAGAAAGACCTGGTGCGCATCCAGAAGGAGCTGGCCGAGATCGTCGCGATCTACCGCACCGTGACTGAGACCCGATACTGGAAGGGCCCGTTCAAGTATCCGATCGACAGCCCCGTCACGAGTGCATTCGGTACACGGAGGTTGTATAATGGAAAAATGAACGGATTCCATGGCGGTCTCGATCTCAAAGCCTCGATCGGAACGCCAATCCACGCCCCGGCTGCAGGTATCGTCGCTCTGGCCAAGAACCTCTTCTACCTCGGCAACTGCGCGATCATCGATCACGGCTACGGAGTGATCACGATCTACGGCCACATGACCCAGCTCAAAGTGAAGAAAGGCGATCACGTGGATCCCGGCACCCTGCTCGGTCTGGCTGGCAAGACCGGACGCGTGACCGGGCCGCACCTGCACTGGCAGGCAGTGATCCACGGCACGAAGGTCAATCCCGTCGCGCTCACGCAGGTGATGCGATGAGAATATTGCAATTAGTTCTGCTCGCCGCGGCTTTCGGGCCCGCATCCGCGATCGCGGCCCAATGGGCGCGCGTTACGGTGGACTCCATCGAAGTTTACGACGGCCCGACGAAAAGCCATCGCGTGCAGCGCAAGATTAAGCGGGGCGTCGTGCTCCAGGCAAGTAATTATCCGACAGAAGGCTTCTATAAGGTTCGGCTCCAGGACGGAACGTTGGGCTGGGTTTCCGGCAGCGCGCTCCTCCTCAAGGGTCCTGCACTTGAAAACGCCGAGAAAGCCGGGAAGGCTAAAGGGTCCGGTGGAGTCGAAAGCCATTCGGCCCAGCCGCCCGAACCCGAGGACCTGCCGCCGCCCCTGCCGGAATGACTGCGCAAAGTTGTTTAATAACAGCTGTTTAAAATTATACTGCGCACTGCGTTGAAAGTCGCGAATCCCTGAGATATAGCTATCTTCTTTAGGGGTGATTTCAATGGGGTTCAATCTGAAACAAAACGCTGTTTTACCCGGCCTCGCGCTCCTCGCGACGTCCGCGCTGGCTGCTTGCGGAGGCGCCAATTCGGCGCGTCCGTCCGCACTTGGCGGCGTTGTTTCGGCGCCCCAGGAAGGCGAGGAGACTGGAGCCGGCGAGCCTGTTGGCCACGTCGTTTTCAGTCCTTCCCGGATCCAGTTTGAGGAAGGCGTGACCACCTCGCAGCGCAAGCTAATCGAATTCGACCTCGCCCAGCTCTCCTCGGGCGCCCTGCGAGCGATTGAGGCGCAGGACTCGAAGCTCGGCAAAGTTCTCGGAGTCTCGCGCGTCGACAACGAATCGCTTCTCGGCTGGCTCGAGGAACGCGTCCGTT
>JAYVOO010000356.1:0-1593 GCA_043757905.1 Oligoflexia bacterium | reverse complement strand
CGGGACTTCGTCAACGGGACGCAAGCCCTTCGTGAATTTTCCGGTCGCGAGGTCAATGAGCTCTGGATTCGCCACAGGGTTCTTGAAGGTGGCGAGCGTCTTTTTGATGTACGCGTCGACGAAACCATCCGAGCCAGCGAGAGGCTTGTGCAACCATCGATCGAAAGCCGGGTTCGCGAGATAGGTGTCCGTCGTGATGACGGCGACGCGGATGTCCCAGTTCGGGCGCATGTACTTCTTGGCGAACTGCTCGAAGCCCTGACGAAGCTTTTCTTGCGAGGGATCCATGCTGGCCGAGTTGTCGACGACCCAGAGCATATCCACCATCGCATGGCTTTCCTCGGCGGGGACGAACTCCTGCGAAGCCTGGCGAATAGAGTAGACCTGTTCCTGCTGCTTCAAACGGAAGTTCTTGCTCTCGGTGCAAGCACTGAGCGCCAGCCCCGCAAGCAAGACTACGCACGTGTTCAAGCGTGCACTGCCGTTATGCTGCAATTGGAAATTCGTTTTCATAGACCCACTACCCTTAGAATTAGCTTTGCTCAGGTTTGTTTGACTTCGCGCGTTAATTAATAGCCGACTCCGGTGCACGGGTATATCCCTCTTTATGACTCACTGCAACATCTAAATTGACTCATTAAGTCACTGAATTCATGCAGAAATATTGATCGGCTTTTTACTGTCGGCGCATGCGAACTGGAAATAGCGCCAAAATAGGCTATGCGGCCCTTCTAGGCGCACCTATCTTCCGCTCGTCGCCGGGTGTATTAAATTAAATCGGTTGTTAAAAAACTAGTAGAGCAGCATGCCCAACCGGAAGGAGGCGTAACGCTCACCCGCGCCCGCCAGCCCGAGATCGGCCTCTTCGAAAAAGAAGGAGAAGAAGTCCTTGCCCTCGGGAATCAGCGCCGGAAGCCTAAGCAGGAGCGCGCCGATGCCCACGGGTCCGCCAGGCTGGTTGACCACGACGCCGATACGCGCGCCGATCGCAAAGGCGCGGGTGACTTCTGTCGAGAAGCCGAGATCTGCGATGACGTCCACCCGTCTGCCGCCGGGAACATTCGCGTCCGAATAAGGTGTGAGCGCTTCAGCACCGAGCACGTACGACGTTTTGAGCGCGTCATAATAACGGTCATAGCTGACGCCCAAACCTCCGCCCACTGGAGTCCCCGGGCTCTGGGCGATCGGCAAGATGTCGAGCGTCAGATGATTATGAATCTGCGAGTCGGCACCTGCCTTCACCGGGATAAAAAATCCAAGCTGCGTCATGGCCAGCAGAACGGTGAGCAGAATATTTCTCATACGCCCGATGCTCGCCGATCCGATTCAGTCAGTCAAAGAAAACTCTTTGACATTCACTCCTATGGGCGCGACTTTCTGCCATCGGGGCGGGGAAACTGGCCACTACAAACAAACTCCTTCTAAAGGGAAAAATCGGAAAATGGAAAAGATGACTGACAAGAACCTGTTCAGAAACAAAACGCGCGCTCTCGCGCTAGCGATCTCAGCACTCGCCCTGCTCGTCTCGCAAGCGCCAGCCGCTCGCGCGGATGATTCCGACATCACCCCTTTCAAAGCCTGCATCGGCACGCT
>JAYVOO010000355.1:0-1593 GCA_043757905.1 Oligoflexia bacterium | reverse complement strand
TGGCAAACAGCAATATCGGTGCAGTCGCGATCGTCTTCCAGGCCCGCCTCGTGGGCATTTTCTCGGAGCGAGATCTGCTCAAGAAAGTGATCGGCAAGCGGTTGGATCCCGAAAAGTGCATGCTCAAGGATTTCATGACGACCGAAGTCTTCACGATGTTGCCGGACGATCTCGCGGAGGACGCGCTGAAGGTGATGAACGAGCGGCGTTTTCGCCATATCCCGATCGTGGATGAAGAGCGGAACCTCGTGGGAATCATTGGCGCGCGCGACTTGATGTCCAAGCTCGCCCAGGATCTTCAGCATCAGGGCGATGCCGGGGGCGTCTCCCTGCTTAAGAAACTATTCGCCTAGGCTCTCTGGCCGCGATCGCTCGCGCGAATCGGTGAATGGCTCATTGTCCAGACCGAGTTCGGAGTCGACGGCGATCTCCCTGCTTCGGTCCCTGAGGCGTGCGAAGCGTTCGAGGCCTTCGCTCAGGCTCTTTGAGATCGAGGTGAAGGGGTTCTCGGGCAGGCTGAGCGCCGTACTGATGATCAGTTCGGCCAGAGGGATTAGGATTGGAAGCGGTGCCTGGCCAGGGTCGGAACAGTACGCAGCCGGAGTCGTGACGAGCGCTTTCCTGCAGACGCTCGGACGGCTCTCGTAGACTCCACACGAGTCCGTCCCATCCAAAAACACGCAGCGGTTCTCGCTCGCTTGACGCCTCTCCCATGCCTCGCTCTTTCGTTTTCGGGCGGCCTGGGCTTTCAAGCGATCGAAGTCGATCGGGTGGCCGTCTAAGACCAGGAGAGCGAGAAGTTCGCCCTCGTCCTTCGTAATCTCGACTTCGAGATGGCAGCACGCGCTGCAGCCGCGGGTGCAGCTATTTGCAAGGTGAGAGGAGGTCGCCAGCTCCTGGTTCATCAGGCGGTGGACGGCGCGCGCGCGCTCAGAGCCCGCCTCGATCCCCGCGAGCGATGCCCGATAGCCATCGCTCAGCCTCTTCAGGTGGCGTACAAAGCCGTCGTAGCTCGTGGGGGTGAGCGTCTGCTGATAGCGCTCCAGAAGCGCGCGCAGCTGCGGGGTGACGACGTCCAGGAAATCGAGCGGGCTGTCCGGCATGCTAACAGCTTAGGGCGGATCGACTGGGCGCGCCTCCGGGGGTTTATTGACGTCATCAAATCGTTAAGGTCAGGGCATGTTCTTGACGAAACGGATGCATGAGCACTGCGAGCACCGACGAAGTAGAACGCATCCTAAGCGCGACCGAAAAGGCCAGACGGATCAACGACGAGCCGAAATTCTACGGGTCTTTCGCCGAGATCGGCGCAGGCCAGGAGGTCGCGCGGTGGTTCTTCCGCGCAGGCAAGGCGTCGGCAACGGTCGCTAAGACCATGTCGGCTTACGACATGGTCTTTAGCGACGCGATCTACGGAGTCGAGGAGAACAACCGGTACGTTTGTGAGAGTCGGCTCCTCAAGATGCTCGAGAAGGAATACGCCCACATTAAGAATCGAATCTGGAGCACGCGCGGCGATCGCTCCCAGTTCTTCGTCTTCGCTGATACCGTCGCTTCCAAGTCGCTGCGCACAGGCGCGGCCGGCCACGGCTG
>JAYVOO010000354.1:0-5798 GCA_043757905.1 Oligoflexia bacterium | reverse complement strand
ATCTTGGACAGAGTTTGATCTCGTGGTTCTAAACATGCAAGAGTGCAGCTGCGATTTTTAAGTTTTGTGGTGAGGGGGCTTCATGAAAGTTCTGGTCGTTGAAGACGATTTTTCCGTTCGCGAAACGCTGGGGATGGTGCTCGAGGCATATCATCATGAGCCTCTTTTGGTTCGCGATGGTGAAGAGGCCTTGAAGAAACTCGGCGAGACCTGGCCCGATGTCATGCTGCTCGATCTGAGCCTGCCTGGCATGAGCGGCGAGGAAGTTTACGCCAAGATCCAATCTCAGTTCGACAAGGCCCCTCCGACGGTGATTCTCTCGGCAGTGCACGAAGGCGCCGATCGGGCCCGCTTCATGCCGGGGACCTGGTTTCTGGCGAAGCCCTATACGATCGAGCAACTCGCGGACATTCTCTTTGAAGCCGGTACCTCGCGCGGCGCCGCCTAGCCCTCTCGGGCGAGCTGCGCTAAAAGTTGTAAGTCGCGCCCGCGGAGAACGCGAAGCGCGTGTATGCGTAGAGGTCAGTTTCGTTTGAGAGATTGTCGAAGAGTTGGAGCGTCCCGAGCAAGCTCCAATTCGGCGAGATTCGGTCCACCAGGCTTGCACCCAGGAGGATCAGTTTGTCCGAGCGCGTGCCCAAGGCGCGATTGCCGTAAGAAGTGGAGATCAGGCCAGCCGACGCGAAGGCATCGATCCGGTCCGTCAAGTGAAGCAGGTTCCGGAACTCCCCGCCGTAAAATGTCGCGTCGTACTCCGTGCCGTCGGTCGCGCTCATGCCGCCGCTTAAGGTGAAGGTGGGGTTCCAGTAAACTCCCGGAGAGGATTCGCTCAGGCTGAGGCGCGTCGTGATGTCCATGCCGCTGCGCTTCTGCTCGTCTGCGCTGGCCGAGTCGCCAAATTCGTGATGCGGCATCAGCGAAAGCTCGGCGCCCATCGACCAGACAGCGCCAATCGGAGTCTTGAAGAAGGGGCCGATCGGAAGCTGATAGCTGTAAGGCTTGAATGCGGAGCTGCCTGAGTCAGTGGCGACCTGATTCTGAAAAGTATAGACGCCTTCGAGGCGTAGGCCGTAGCTCGTTTGCGCCAGCGCGTCCTTCGTCATCGTGAGCGAGAAGTCGTGGACCAGGAAGTCTCCGAGCTTCGTGTCGCCATTCAGGTTGTAGTTGAATGAGCCGCGGTAGCTCGAGACGAACTGGATCGTGCGCACCGGCGAGCTCGAATAGCCGACCCCCGCCTGGAGCGCGGTTGTCATGGAGCCTGCGCCCGTGGTCTGGAGCGTGGCCTGGGAAGTGGGGACAGCGAGCACGTTTGAGTCGTAGCCCGCGAGGATCGTGAGTAGGCCGAAGAATCCCGAGTTGTCGTAAGTCGAGAGCAGACTGACCGCGGCCGCGTAGGTCTCCGTTGAGGTATCGACGGTGGCGGGGGCGGTCCCGGGGCTATCGATCAGGGCGCTCGAGAGGTCGCGCGCGAGTCGGAGCTCGCGGATGGCGGCCGGGATGTCCTGCTCGCGCGAGCGCATCAGGTGGATCCTGGCAAGGTAAAGTGCGGCAGCTGGCCTAAGCGCCTTGGCATCGGAGGCGGTGACTTTCTTGAAGTAGGCGGCCGCCTCCCGGTATTTCTGGCTCCGGATCGCAATCGTGCCGAGGAAAAACTGCGCGGCCGGGGCTGCGGAGCCGGATACGGTCAGGGGTTCGAGCAGCCGCTGCGCCTCGGGGATTTTGCCCTGTTTGAGCTGCAGCGCCGCGAGCTCGAACTGGGAGGAAAGAGTTGCGTCCGAAACCGTCGCGCGCCCTTCCTTCCGAAGCTTGTTCAGTTGCTCGAAGACGGACTGAGCGCATTCCGGGCAGCCCGACTTCTTCAGGGACTGGGCTTTCAGCTCCAGATACTCGGCCTGGTCCGGGGTTTTTTCGAGGAGCTTGTTCAGGAGCTGGAGGGTGCGGAGATAGTCTCCGGTGCGGTACGCGCTCAGAACCTCAGAATAAACGGGCTCGATCGCCGAAGGCGCGGCGGCGAGGGCGAGGCCGCTCAAGGTGAGGGTCGCTGGCAGAGTCAGCAGTTTGACGAAAGACCTGAAATCAGTGCGCATTGTCTGGAATTCTTATCCAGGCTACATTGATAATTGATGCGCGTCGCGAACAAATTACAGTCTTGGCCTTTCCGTGGGGCTCCAGCTCCGCTCTTTTTCATTTTGCTCCTTTCGGTACCTGCGCATGCCGCTCCCACCGCTGAGACAGTCGGGCGGGCGGTGGTGGTCGTCGGTTCTGTCGAGATTCAATCGGGCTCAAAGGTGAATATCCTGAAGTCAGGCGACCCGATTTTCTCGGATTCCGTCATCCATACCGGAGATGATGCGCGGGCGAAGCTCCTCTTCGTCGATCGCACCGTGATCGACCTCGGGACGCGCAGTGATTTCCGCGTCGAGGAGTTCAAGGATGGCCAGGGCGGGGACGCCGCCTCCCGGCAGGTTGCATTTGCGATGGGTGACGGAAAAGTTCGGGCGAAGGTCACGCAGCCGCTGAATGCCAAGGGCCGTTTCATCCTTCGCACGAAGGCCGCTTCGATGGGCGTGCGCGGAACCGAGTTCATCGCGCTCTCGCAGCCGGTCCGTCCGGGCTCCGACGAGCTCAAAACTCAAATCACCGTGCTCGAAGGCAAAGTTGAGGTGACGGATCGCTCGTCGTCGGGCCGCTCTTCCTACCAGCTCGGGTCGGGCCAGCAGTACAACGCCGTCGCGCAGGTCACGGGCTCCGGTGATCGCTCGATCGCGGTTGCGAAACCCTCAGGCGACGCGCCTCGCGTGGTTGAGCTTTCGCAGGGCCAGCTGGCCGCCGTCAGCACCGATATCAAGATCGAGGACAAGAGCTTCAAGGAGCCCGAACGCAAGCCGGACGCCGCGCCCCCTGCGGACAAGCCCGGTCTCCCGGGCCAGCCTGACAAAAAAGACGAAAAAGGCAAGGACTCCGACGGAGCGCGCGCGCCCGGAACCAGCGGTACGAGCGGGAACGCCGCCGGCAACAGCGCTTTTAATCAAGTTGTCATGGAAGCAGTCAGGGATCTCGTGGTTGCGGACCGCGCGCCCGGTGTCGGCTTCGTAGCACCGCCTCCCAAGTCGAGGGGCTTTGGAGAGGATCCGCTCCAGAATGTCCCGCAGCCGCCCAAGAACCTAGCAGATCACGTGAAACTGAGCATCACGCTCACACACGACTGAGTCCCGCTTAGATCCCGAGCTCGACGTAAAGCGCGGCATGGTCGGAGAGCTGGCTCCAAGGCGGGCCAGTGAGGGTGCGGGCTTTCTCGATTCGCATCCCGCGGTAGTAGATGCGGTCGAGCTGGAGCGCGGGCATCCAGCTAGGGAAAGTACGCGCGTGCTTCCCGTTCAGGGAAAGAAAGGCCTCTCGGACCTCGAGAGTCTTGCCCAGCGTCGACGTCGCGCGCACCATCCAGTCGTTGAAGTCGCCGCCGATGACGAGTGGGTCGCCGTGGGCGACATGGGATTCGATCCGCGCGCAGAGCTTGCGGACCTGCTCGCGGCGGTCGACTTCGAAGAGCCCGAGATGCGTGCAAATGGCATGCAACGGTTTCTTTTTCTGAGGGATCTCGATCATGCCGTGAAGCAAACCGCGCTTCTCGAAGCGGTTGTTGGAGACGTCGATGTTCTCCCAGAAGGTCATCGGGTACTTGCTTAGGATCGCGTTGCCGTGGTGTCCGGAAGTGTACACCGCGTTCTTGCCGTACGCCGAATGCGGCCAGAGCTCGTCGGCCAGGAACTCGAACTGCGGCTCGCTCGGCCACTCCTTGATGTTCTTCTTGTGCTCGTCGTGGCTGCCCTGCACCTCCTGCAGCATCACGAGGTCCGCGTTCACCTCGCGGATCGCCTCGCGCATCTTGCGCAGCACGAAGCGGCGATTGCTGGTGCTGAATCCTTTATGGATGTTGTAGGAGAGGACCCGAAGGTGCTTTTTTTCCATTTTTTAACCTGTGTATCGCGTTGGCGAGGCCGGAGAGTGCGATGGCGCCGAGAAGATAAGGTGCCACGACCGCGGCCACTGGAGCCAGCAATGGATGCAGAAAATGCGCGCCCCATCGGCAGGCGGTGTAGAGCGCCGAGGGCAGGATCACCCAGGTGCCCAGCAGGAACCAAGGGACAGGTACGCTGTAGAGGCCTTGAAAGGCGATCTTCGTCCGGAAGCTCAGCCGGGGGCTCATGAGGATCGAAAGCAGTACGGGGAAACTTCGGAGCCCGATCCGTTCGGGTAGCCAGCGTGGGGCCGTCTTTCGGAAATACTCGCCTGCAGCCGTTGGGAATGTGCGCGTGAGCGCGTAGCCGATCGTGGAGATGATCCAGGCCGTCCAGACCGCAAGCTGCGAACCCACGTCCGGGCCGAGGTGCAGGCTTGCGAGCGCGGCCACCCAGACGAAGGGTACCCGGACGATCCACGCCGATGCCAGAAGCGCGGCATAAATCCCCGGCCAGGCCGACGCCGTGAGATCCGTGACCGACGCCGCGGCCAAGAACGAGAGGCCGATTCCCAGGAGCCAGAGCAGCAGGCCGAAAACCGCGATCCAGCGGGGCTTGCGGTGGGTGATGATGCGGATCCGCCGCTTGATCGGATAGGACCAGGGTAGCTCCGGATCGAAAAGCTTCTCCCAGGAGATACGGTTCAGGAGCGAAGCCCAGATCCCGTCTCCGCCGATGAACCAGGTGAAGTCGTCCATGCGGCGGAGCCGTACGTGCGAGCCCTGGTTCTCGTAGGGCCCGATGCTCCAGTGTTGCAGGATCTGGTCGGTGAGCCGGCGCACATGCGCGCGCTCGGCGGAGGTGCGGGCTTCGAGCGTGAGGTTCACCTCCGTGTCGATCCGGAGCGCGCGCGCCGCGAAATTCGCGGAGCCGATCGAAAGAAAGCGCTCGTCGACGATCAGGACTTTTGAATGGATATAGATCGCTTTTGGGGTCGCGCTTTCGGGCGCACCCGGGGGCGGATAGCTGTAGGGCGAGCCGATGATCAGCTTCGTGCCGTTCGTGCGCGCGGCCTGCTGGAGCTGGCGTAGAAGCGTGAACTGGTACCGCGCCATGAAGCGGGTAAGCGACTTGATTCCGCGGAGCTCCGCGAGCACGAGAATCACTGTGAAGTCCTTGCCCTGGCGCTCGCGCATCTTCGCAATCAGCAATTCGTTCACCTCCTTGGACCAGTAATACTGTCCCTCGAAAACGAGCAGCCGCTCGGCGCTTTGGATCAGTTCACGGAAAAGAAACTCGATCTCGCGCACGAGCGCGGGCCTACGTCCGACGTCGACGTTCGCGAGAGTACGACTGAGGTAGACCAGGTGCGACTCGGTGGGGAGCGGCTCGTGAGGCGCGAGGGGCGTGACAGGAAAGGGGATGCTCGAGAGTTGGCGCCATCTCCGGTAGGCATGTTTCTGAAGTGCTGCGCAGACTGGCCCTTGCACCTGGACCGCTAGGTCGTGGTAGGGCCCGTGGTGCTCCTTTTTCAAATCGAGTGACCTCCGCAGGTCTTCGTACAGATGCTGGGGCGAGTCCCAGCGTTCGTCGCAGAGATCGATCCCACCGACGAAGGCTGTCTTGCCGTCGATGATGCAGAGCTTTTCATGGTGAGAAGCCCCGAAGGGATGGCGGTTGTCGAAGATGAAGTGCACGCGAGGATGGATGTCATCCCAGATCCGCCCTTGCATGATCTCGCGCTCAAGCATGTAGAAGTAAGCGTGATCCCACATCAGGATATAGACCTGGAAGTCTGGCTTCTCCTCGCAGAGGCGGATGAGCTTGGCCTTCAAGGAC
>JAYVOO010000353.1:0-5803 GCA_043757905.1 Oligoflexia bacterium | reverse complement strand
CTTGCCGTGTTGCGGCAAGGACCCTCTTTTGTTTTTTGGTGGGCCATGCCCAAGCGCGCATGTTAAGTGAGTCGGCCTATGATTACCCTGATCCTGACGCTGCTTCTCGGAGTCCAATCCCATGCCGCCACTGCTCAGAACCCTCCCCATCGGGCGCTCCCGCTTCCAATGACCTGCCCGATCACAGCTGATGGCGAAGCCCCTCAGGATTGTCCCTGGGCAGGAGCTGCCCGAATCCTGGCCACCCCTGGAACGAGCCTCAAGACCGTACTCCCAGGCCTCCAAAAGGCCATCCGGACCGACGGCCGGCAGACTTTTATCCAGGGCGCATGGGGTGAGAGCATCAACTTCGACGAACTCGTGAAGGCGGAAATCGTTCCGGCCAAGATCCTTGCCGAGCTCGAGCAGACCTTCGGCTGGAAGGGCCCGGAGAAGAAGACCGGCAAAGGCTACCAGGTGGCCCCGGCTGGATTGGAACACACCTACGGCTACATCCTCAGCAACCTAAAGACTGCGTATGGGTTCAAGCGCGCGCGCTGGGTGAGCGGCGAGATCGAACGCGGCCTCGGCCTCCCAGTCGGGCTCATCGGACCGGAACCAACGGAAGGGACGCTGCTCTCGAACGTCACCTACCTGCTCGGCAAGATCGCCTTCCGCACCGATGCGAGGCATCTCTCGGAGCTTGCGGCCAGCTTCAAGAAAGCCCCGAAGGCGCTTCATGACCTCGACATCACGAAGCTCAAGATCACCCGCCTCCAGGAAGAGGCCGCGGGCGGCATCCTCCTCCGCACGGACATCGTGGACTTCACCGTCCCCCAGACCAACACGCACCTGCTGGTTTACTCGGTCGTGAACCCAGCCACCTCCGAGCGCGCGAAGCTCATCACGGCGTTCCCGGTCACGGACGGTTTCATGGCCACCGTTTTCGATTCTGCGAAACTTGGAGACGCGATGCCGATCATCACCCGTTACAACGCCTACGTCCCCGAGATCACCGACTCGGGCACACCGATCACCGGCAAGAGAAGCAGGATTGAGGAATGAACGCCGGCCCGGTCATCTCGGTCCGCGACGTCCGACGTTCTTTCCGTTCCGTTAAAAAAGAAGAAGGCTGGAGAGGCGCCCTTGGCCTCCTCACGAAGCCGCAGTATCAGACGCACGAAGCGCTCAAGGGCGTGAGCCTCACGATCGAAGCGGGATCCTTCAACGGGCTGATCGGCGCGAACGGCGCGGGCAAGACCACGCTCTTAAAGATCCTCTCGGGCCTGATCCCGCCTTCCTCCGGCGAGGCGCGCGTGCTCGGGTTGGAGCCCTTCAAGCGGGCGCTCGAATTCCGGAAACAGATCTCGCTCGTGATGGGGCAGAAAGCCCAACTCTGGTGGGATCTTCCCGCCTCCGACGCGTTCGACTTGCTTCGCGCGATCTATGAGATCCCGATGCCGATCTACAAAGAACGGCTCAACACCCTGGCCGAGCTGCTCGACGTGCAGAAGCACCTTCATACGCAGATCCGCCGGCTCTCGCTCGGCGAACGCATGAAGATGGAGCTGATCGGCGCGATCCTCCATTGGCCAAGCGTGATCTTTCTGGATGAGCCGACGATCGGGTTGGACGTGCTCGCGGCCCATAAGCTCCGTGAGTTCCTGCGCGTCTTCAATCACCGCGAGAAAGCGACGATCATCCTCACGAGCCATAACATGGACGACATCGAGCGCCTTTGCTCGCGCGTCCTGATCCTGCGCGACGGTGAGCTCATCTATGACGGCAAACCCGACGGACTGACCAAAAAGGGCGAACGCCAGCTGCGCGTGCGCTTTCTCGAAAAACCCTCGAACGAAGTCCTGGGACAAGTGACCGGAATGGGCAGCGCCGTGATCACAGAGGACGTCGACAGTGACGAGCCCGCCGAAACGCGCCCCGTGCTCTTCACCGTCAAGCAGGAGCAGATCGTCCAAGTCCTTCAGTCGCTGATGGGCAAGTTCCAGATCGTCGACATGGGAATCCAAGAACAGAGCCTGGAGAGCGTGATCCAGCGTTTGTATGAGAGTGACCAGGCCGGCCACAAGGCGGGCCGAGATCCAAACGGTAAAGCGCGCACATGAGGTTGGCCCTGCCCAAGTTTCAGTGGCGCTTCGCCGCCCTTCGAAACGGCTTTCAAGACGCGACTGCCTACCGCATCGAGTTTCTCTTCGAGATCCTCGGTTCCGCCGTAGTGCCTGCCGCGATCCAGACCGTGCTTTGGTATGCGCTCTTCAAGATCGGAGGCGCATCCGAGATCGCGGGCATGAGCTACGAGCAGATGGTCCACTACACGATCGTCAGCCTGCTCTTCACGCAGATCCGCGGAGGCGATCACGACTTCGAGCTCTCCGAGATGATTCGATCGGGCCAGCTCTCCAACTATCTGCTTCGCCCGGTCGGTGTCGTCGAGTTCGTTTACATCCGGGGCGTCGCGCCCCGGCTCCTGGTCGCAGGCATCTGCCTCGGCATGGGCCTCTTGATCGCACCTTGGCTCGGACTCAATCCGCTCCGCATCGTCGGCGCGATGGGCATGGCTTTCATCGGGAACATCATCCACTACCAGATCGGCGCGGCGCTCGCGACGGCCGCGTTTCTTTGGGAAGAGGCGTACAGCATGCTGATGGTGAAGAACATGCTCGTGAGCCTTCTCTCGGGAGAGCTCCTTCCGCTCACGCTCTTCCCGGCCTCGATGGCTTGGATCTGGAAGTCGACTCCTTTCTACCTCTATGTCTTCGGCCCCACCCAATACGCCCTCGGCAACTGGTCGCACGAGGTATTCATTCAACAGCTCGGGATCGCATGCCTCTGGTTGGCATTCGGTTTCGTTGCGATCCGCGTGAGCTGGAGCCTCGGCATCCGCCGCTACCTGAGTCTGGGAGGCTGACGTCAAACGTATGGGCACCATCGCGCGCTACGCGGAGATCTACCGAGTCCAGTTGAAGAACAATTGGGTGCGGGAAGCCGTTTACCGGACGAACTTCCTGACCGCTGTCCTGACCGACATCGTCTGGATGGGCGTCGAGATCTCGCTCTTCAATGTGATCTACGCGAACGTCCCAGTACTGGGTGGCTGGACGAAGGAGCAGGTCTTCTTCTTCCTCGGGATCTTCTTCACCTCGGACGCGCTTTTCACGACGTTCTTCCAGCGCAACTTCTGGACATTCTCGGACCTGGTCAACAAAGGCGAGCTCGATATCCTGCTCACCAAGCCCGTGTCGCCGTTGTTCCTCGCGCTCTCGCGCACGATCAGCCTGACGGCGATCTTCAACGTGCTCGTCGGCCTCACGGTCGCGATTCGTTATTCCGGGCCCGCGGGTTTCGTGGGCGGGTGGCACTGGATGCTTGTCCCTTTCTGGCTTGCGCTCGGAGTCTTGATCGCGATGCTCCTCAGGTTTCTATTTTCGGTCGCGATCTTCTGGACCGAGCGCAGCTGGGCGATCACGCGCATGTACTACCAGTTCTTTGCCTTCGCAACCAAGCCCGACACGATCTACCCGCAGGCGATCCGCTATCTGATCCTGACAGCGCTCCCGTTCGCCTTCATCGGCAGCGTTCCGGCGCGTGCACTTCTCTACGGTTTGAGCAGCGAGGAGTACGGGATCCTGGGCGGAGTGATCGTCGGGTTCTACTTCTTGGATGCCTACCTTTGGCGCAAGGGGCTCGCGCGGTACCAAAGCGCCAGCAGCTGACCTCGGTCGCCGCGGCGACCGGTGAACTTCGCGCGTTCAAAATTCTTTCTCACGCATCTTACTCTCTCGGTCGCCGCGGCGACCGATCCCGCACTAGCCGGCGGATCCAGGATCCGTTGAGATGACGAGCGCCAAGAAATTTACATTTCTCCTTGCACCGATCAATGACCGGCATAGAATCTTGAGGCACTCTCACTCAGTCCAAAATGTCTCACGGAGGTGACCATGGGCTCTTTCAAGGAAATGTGTTTTACGCCAGCGGAGTTCGCGAGTCTTGCGAAGATCGACCGCAACCTGATCTCGACGCTCGAGAGCCAGGGCCTAGTCCGTACGATCAAGAAGCGGGTCGGTAACGTCGACCGCAAGATGATCGCACTCGAAGACATGCAGAATTATTTCCGCCTGGGCCGCTTCGGTCGCGACGGCGACCTTCAAGGACTTGAACCGGTCGCGATTTCAGAATCAGGCGACGGCGCCATCGCAGCAGGTCCAGCGCTGCCCGCAACTCAGGGCGTGGATGCGGTCGCCGCGGCGACCGGATTCATCCTGCGTGAACCCAAACATAAAGTTCAAATGTTTTACAATGTTAAGGGAGGCACAGGAAAGTCCACGCTTACAGCGCAGTACGTCATGCGGGCTTCGATGATGGGACTCAACGTCCTCGCTCTTGACTTGGATGGTCAAGGCCACCTCTCGGTGAATCTCGACATCCTCACAGGTCACGAATCGCCCACCATCTATGACGTGTTGATCAACGATCTGCCCATCGAGCAGGCGATCATGAACGTGGCGCCAGGCCTCGACTTGATTCCCGCAAACTTGGGGCTCTGCAATATCGAGATCCCACTGAACAACAAGCCTCGGCGGGAATACCGTCTAGCCGAGGCGCTTGCCCGAATCGTCGACCGCTACGACATCATCGTGGCCGATACGAATCCAGCTGCCTCGATCCTGAACGGCTCGATGATGGTGGCTTCTGACCTAATCTGCGTCATCTGCGCGACCAACCCACTTTCCTTCCATGGGATGTCGCTGGTTATGGCGACAATCGAAGGAATGGAACGCGAGTTTCGCCGCGAGCTGGACGTCAAGATTGTGCCGAACCTCTATGATAACCGCGAGGTCATCAGTCAGGAAGTCCTGGGAGAGCTGCGCTCGCAGTTCCCCGAGTTCTGCACCAAATCGGTAGTCAATCGGTGCGCGGACTTGAACGAAGCAACTAAGCGCCGGACGACGGTCTGGGATGTGAGCTCCAAGGGCACGGCTGCCCAGGACATCAGCTCGCTGACCGAAGAACTACTGTTCACTTAAGATTGGAGATTAATCATGGATGAAAACAACCTGACCCCCCCGACCGAGATGACCCCGCAGTCCCCGACCCCCGACGCCGCCGTTCAGGCCTCCGCCGCCACCCCGCCAGAAGGAACCGTGACCAGCGAAAGCGGATCGAAGATCAAGACCCGCCAAGGCAGCGGCTACCTGAAGCAGCTGTATTCGACCGCCCGCACCACTGCTTCTTCGACCCACACGCACCTCAAGAACTTGACCACCTTCCTGGTCAATTTCGTACCCGTGGACAAGGTCGACGCATCGGAGCTCCAAGTACGCGTGCATTTCGACGACGCCGAGATCGCGGCCCTCGCCCATTCGGTGAAGACGCATGGCGTGCTGCAGCCGATCTTGGTCGTCCAGGACGGAGACCGTTATAAGGTGATCGCCGGCGAGCGCCGGCTTCGCGCGGCGAAGCAAGCCGGCCTCGACCGCATTCCGGCCCGAGTGCTCTCGACCGACGACAAGGCGACTCACGAGATCGCGCTTCGAGAAAACCTCGACCGCGTCGACCTTCATCCGCTCGAAGAAGGCGAAGGCTACGTCTCGCTCCTCGAGACCGGCGCATACTCAAGTCACGAGGGGATCGCCAAGGGCTTCGGCAAGCCAAAGTCCCGCATCACCGAGTGCATCGGCTTCACGCGCCTGCCTGAGACGACCAAGCATGAGCTCATGTCGCTGAACGTGAAGAACCGAGCACTGCTCCGTGCTCTGCTCGCCGCCCCGGTCGAGTCGCATGCGGATCTCATCCTCGAAGCCGCAGG
>JAYVOO010000352.1:0-1599 GCA_043757905.1 Oligoflexia bacterium | reverse complement strand
CACGCAATACCCTTCGAGATCCAAGGCCATCACCAGGCCGTCGCCCTCGACGCCCTCGAAATTCAGATTCAGGGTATTGGAGACGCGAGCGCCGCCCGCACCGTTCACCAGCGTGCCAGGAATCCTCGCACTGATAGCACTCTCTAACCGATCCCGCAACGGGCCGACCCGAGCGGCCCACTCCAAAGGTTCGATTGCTTGAGCTGCGGCTCCGAGCGAGACGAATCCCACGAGGTTCTCCGTGCCTCCCCGTCTACCCTTCTCCTGCTTGCCCAGGATCGCGGGAGAGACCGGAACGCCGCGGGCGACCCAGAGCACTCCTGTTCCTGCGAGCCCGCCGATCTTATGGCCTGACACCGCAACGCAATCAGCCTGAAGTACTGCGACGTCGAAGGGAAGCTTACCCCATGCCTGGGCCGCGTCGACATGCAGACGCCCGCCTCTGCGCCTCACTTCGCCTCCCACGCCTTCGAGCGCGGTGATCACACCGGTCTCATTGTTCACCCACACGATGCTCACCAGCGCAGTCTCCGGGCGCCAGAGCGAAGCAAGCGATTCAGTCACAGGCGCGCCGTTCGAATCCACAGGCAAAAAACTGACGCTTCCGCCGTGCGACTCCAGCCACTTGCACATCTGGAGGCACGAGTCATGCTCGACCGGTGTGGTGATCCAGTGGGGCTTCAGGCCCTGAGCGATGAGCGGCGCGAGTATCGAGCGGATGGCAAGTTGATTGGATTCAGAGCCGGAGCTGGTCAGAACCAGCTGCTCGGAATCCGTCTTGAGCCCAAACGATCTCGCGATCCTTTCGCGCGCCTCCGCGAGCAGACGCTTAGCACGCCGGCCCTCGGCATGGATGCTCGAAGGATTCGGAATCAAGCAGCCCTCACTCCCGAGAAGAGAGGAAAGCGCCTCTACTGCCTTGGGGTGAACGGCTCGGCTTGCGTTGGAATCAAGATAGATCGCGGCCCTTGCCTGAATCACGGGATGCCGGAGCCTGGAAGCCGCTCATGTCGATCAAGTTGCCCGCTCCCTTGGTAGGAAGCTCCTGAGTGCCACGCGCCTTGCGGATCAGATCGCCCACCGAAGTGGTCGTCAGATATTCCTGCATGATCAGGCCGAGGTTCTCGAAGTAGCTCTTGGTCAATACGAACTCGACCGTATCGCTCTTGATGTCACCGGAGCCGACCAGGTCGCGCGCCGGATTGATGTTCTCGCCGACGCTCAAAAGAACATCCTTGATCGAGATCTCATCCATCACACGAGCGAGAACGTAGCCGCCGCCCGGCCCACGCACGCTCTTGACGACCGAGCCCTTGCGGAGACGGCGAAAGAGCTGCTCAAGATAGTGCAGCGAAATCTTTTGTCGCTCAGAAATTTCCTGTAAGCGCACAGGCCGACCATTCGAATTGAAGGTCAGGTCTAAAATTGCTCGGACGGCGTACCGTCCTTTTGAAGTCAAACGCATTAGTTATCTCCCTTTTCCCTCTCTCAAGTCCTATGTAAGGGCGTATCATGCCATATCAGCGTCGTCAACTATTATCCCTGGGGTATCTCGTAGGAATTTCGTCCGCCTTTATTGACTGAAGTTTTACATCATAA
>JAYVOO010000351.1:0-5829 GCA_043757905.1 Oligoflexia bacterium | reverse complement strand
TCAAGAAGGCATGCGACAAGGTGCTCGCGAAGGTCGGCGTGAACAGCCCTCTTCTCGACATCGCCAAGCGCCTGGAAGAAGCCGCCCTGAAAGACGCTTACTTCATCGAGAAGAAGCTCTATCCGAACGTCGATTTCTATTCGGGCATCATCTACAGCGCGCTGAACATCCCGGTGAACATGTTCACCGTCATGTTCGCCATCGGCCGGCTCCCAGGCTGGATCGCGCACTGGAAAGAAATGAACGAGAGCGGAACGACTAAGATCGGCCGCCCTCGCCAGGTTTACACCGGCCCGACGAAGAACGATTACGTCCCGATGAACCAGCGGAACGGCGTCAAGCGCGTTTCTTAGACTTCGAATAGATCGAGGCAGTAGCAGTAAAGCGCATCCTCTTTGGAGTCTTTGATGAGCTTGCGCATCTCCTCGATCGCTTTCAGCAGGATCTTGCGCGCCTTCGGGATGTCCGAGCGCGCGACCGTGACTACGGAGGAATAGTGCAGCTCCTCCGGCTTCTCGCGCTCGAGGGACTGGATCGCCTTCATTCGCCAGTTGGCGTGGTGCTTGGAGATCATGGGTGAGTCGTTGCCTAAGTGAATGCTCATTGGGCCCGTGCTGAGCTTGCCCTTGGACTGCGCGGCCAGGCCGGAACGCGCGAGGAACTCGAGCACCTCCAAGAGTTTTTCAGTACCGAGGCCGAGCCTCGCCTCGAGCGCGCTTCGGCTTTGGAACGCGGGCATCGTGATCAGCATGTGAGCCGCGATGTAGTACCAGGCGCTGTAGTAGAGCGTCTGATCCTCGCGGGGGAGCGTCTTCTGGTATTCGAGGCGGTTCTTCAGGACGCTTCGGCCGGCGAGCACTCCTCGGATCTTCTTGTCGTAGAATTGTCGGAGCCTCGCGCTTCCCGCGCGCGCGCGGTCCAGGAGGAGCAGGAGGAAGGCGAGCTCCTCCTCGGTCAGTCCCAAATAATCGCCCGCCGCGATCGCCTGTTCATGGCTCAGGTGGGCGTCGCCACCCAATACCTGGGAAACGTAGGCGAGATGGCAGGACATCGCCGCGGCCAGTTTGGATTTCTCGCCGTGCCCGCCGTTGGGACGCGAGGCGATCCAGTTGGAGAGGTAGAGTTTGTAGTCGCTGAATTCGAAGAGGGATGCCTCCATCGGCCCATGGTACTCCGATATAAAGTAAAACTCAATTATGGACGTGATATTTGATTAAATTTATCTAACCGCGTCATACGAATCAAGGTATTCATCTCCTCAAGAAAGAGGGGATTTATGAGGACTATTTGGCTAGCTGGAATGGTGGGAGTGGTTTCGGTGGTTTCGACGGCTTACGGGCATGCTGACGAGGTGAACTTCGCACAGGTGAACCCGGTGCTCGCTAGCCTCGCTCAGGCGGTGGTCGCGGGCGATGACACGGTGGACTTCGCGCTGCCGGCGTTCGACGAAGCTTTCAGTAGCCTGAAGCTCGGGCGCTTGAAGCTCGACCTTCAGGGATCGTTCTCGAAGGCGCCTTGGGGCGGGAAGGGCGAGCTCGCCGCATCCTCCACGTATGTCATCGACCGCACGCCAACCCACCTGGGGATCCAGGCTGGCTTGGTCGCCGACCTCAAGACTGATGTCCTGGCGCTTGCCCGCCACGCGGGCGCGATTGCATTGGCCCAGAGCAAGGGCCATTCGCACCAATTTGAGACGCGCATCCTGCAGCTTCTCGGGGCCCTCTCTAAAGTCTCGAGCCTTGACGGCCTGGCCACGCTGATCGAATCCGGTCAGGCACTTGGTATCGAGATGCTGGCCGCCAAGGTCGCCGAACCCGGCGCGCAGGCCGAATGGAGCCAGGTCCGCGCGGCCTATCAGCAGGCAACCGTTCAGCGCTTTCCTGATCGCATCACAATCGAGACTCCGGATGCGAGTCAGTTCTTCGCTCATCGCCCGGACTTCCGCTTCCGCGCGGGCATCTCCATCCTCACGCTCGCGCCTGAGCGTGCTAAGGCGGATCTCGAAGTTTTCGTGACGGCGACGCAGGCGCAGCTCGACAAGCTCCAGACTGCGCTCGGGACGCATCTCGCGGGCGCCCAAGCCGGCGATCCGGTCTCGACGGGAAAGATTCAGGACGGCTTCCGCCAGGCCTTGATTGCCTTCAAGCGAGTCATAAAGGGTGAGAACTCTTACTGATTTCGATAGATTGATTTGACGCGTCAATATATTTTGAACAACGGCTATTTAATGATAATCCAAACCGGCGGGCCCTCTCGGGTCCGCCGAACTTTCGGGGAGACGGGATGAACAAGAAATTAAGCGCGAGTTGCCAGCCAAGGGCGATCTGGATGTCGATCGGGATGGCGATGGCGTTGGCGGTGGCGATTTCTGCCTCGCCTGTACAGGCGGGCAGCGAGAATAGCGGCGGAACGGATTACCATCCCGACACTCCGGCCTGGTTCTCGAGCCAGGACGCGAGCCGTAAGATCAGCGCCTGTTATGAGATCAGTCCGACGTTCATCGCGGACCCCACGAAGGGCGTCGACACTGCTCGGATCGGAAAGATCATCACCGACGCTTTTCGGCAGTGGAACACTTACTACCACGTGACCAAGGGGCTGAAGGGCCAAAGTTACAGCGGCTTTGACGACCCCTCGAAGCCGCCTCGTGAGATCGTCTTCCAGCTCGCCGCCGATCCGGCCGCCCATTGCAACGGCTCCGAGGATATCTCGTTCTACTTCGGCGTCGAGCCGGCCGAGGTGAAAGAAGCCAAGACCAAGCTCTATAACCCGTTCGCCTTCGCTGCGATCCGCACCTCCGCTCCGGGCTCGGCGCCGGCTGCCGGCGCGGACCGGTTCTGGAATCCTGGCTTTATTTACGTTGCCGACACGGGCGCCGTGCAGCCTAGCCAGAACGTGCCGATGTGGACGAACTACGACGGGCTGCCGCTTGAGCGCATCATCGCCCACGAGCTGGGCCACGTCTTCGGCTGTTCGCACGTCCAGGGCACGATCATGGCGGATCTCTCTCAGTGGATGCTCGAGAAGACTCAAAAATCCCACTCCCAACGCCCGCGCTCGTACTTCTCGCCCTCCGAGCAAGCGAAGCTTCTCGCGGTCGATCAGACGTATGACCTGGTCACCGTGCTTTGGGGCGAGGAGAGCTACGCGCTCAAGGTGAGCGACCCGAACTCAATTTACCAGCTGCCGACGGCGGCTGGTCTCTTCAAGCGACTGGCTGGGAAGGCCCCGATCGGTGACGTGACGGCGCAAGTGTTTCGTTCCGCCGTCGCAAACAGTTGGGGCCCCGGCGGGCCCGCGGTTCGCGAAGGTGCAGGCAAGGTCGTGCTGACGGATTCGACCGGCAAATACGAGTTTCCATTTTCCATCACCAATCTGATCGGTGAGGTCGGAACCCCCGGCGAGGCCTTCTATTCCAATGGGAGCTCCCGCAGCAGGACCTCGAAGACCTTCATGGGCAGCCTGAAGCAGGCTTCGGGCGCGCCAATTCCGGTGGCCGTGAATTATAATTTCGACTATGCCCGCTTCGGGCTCGTCGATCTTTCTGTGCCGCAGGACCCGGGAACTGCGTTTGTTTATCCGAACCGCTTCATCCTTCAAGCCAACTAAAATGGTGCCTGACACCTTTTGGTAGGGATCCCGCGTCAACTGGGCAAACGGGATTTGATCGCATACGAAAGAGTTGACGCAGGATCCCTACCAAAAGGTGTCAGGCACCATTTTGCAGATCGGGGGCTGCGATCGTGACTTTGATCGGGGGCGCGCCGTCTGAAACAACCTCTTCGAGCGCGGCAGTTTCGCCCATCAGGCGGTAGACGGTCGACTCGTAGTTGCCGAGATGAGTGGACGCGGTCTCGAAAGCTTCTTGCGCCTTCTTCAGGCCTTTGCCGACTTCCTCGAACCGCGTCTCAAAATGTTTGAAGTGGCGGCGCGCTTTCTTTACCTCGTCGATCGTCTTCTCCACGCCCTTGGCCATCTCGTAGTAGTCCTGCGCCATCGAGATCGCGTGCAGCGAAATCGAAAGCGTGTTGGGAGAAACGGGATAGACCTTGAGCGCCGAGATCGCCTCGAAAAGCGCGGCGTCGCGGATCACCTCGAAGTAAAGCGTCTCGCTCGGAAGGAAAAGGAGCGCCATATCGCAGGTTCCGCACTCGGGGCGGATGTATTTCTTGGCGATCGACTTGGCCTGCGTGCGCACATACTCGGAGAGCTGCTTGCGGGCGCCCTCAAGGACGACCGGGTCGTTTGACTCGAAGAGGGGCAGGACTTGCTCGCGCGGGAATTTCGAGTCGATCGGGAGCACGAACTTGGCGAGCCGGACAATGGCGTCGACGCGCTCTGTGGTGGTCGTGTCGATGCAGTACTGCAGTTCATACGAACCAATGGGTAGGAAGTCCGCGAGCAGCCGCTCCAGCGTCGCCTCCCCGAAGCCTCCACGGAGATGCGGGAGCTTCAGGAGCGAATTTAAATCGGAGATCGACTGACCCACGACATTCAGCGACTGAAGCTTGAGCTCGGCTGCCTGCAGGTGCTCCTGCACTTTCTCGAAATGCTTAAAACCTTCCTTCAGATTCTCGTTCAACTTCTCTTCCACGTTCTTGCCGATCTTCTCGAGGCGCGCGCCGACCTGCAACTCGAGCGACTGGAATTTCACTTCGAGGGCCTGGGTGGTCTTCAGAAGGCCGGTCTGGAGTTCCTGGCGATTCGCCCCGAGAGTCCTGTCCAGACGTTCCTGAGTGTCTGTGAAACTGCGGTTCAGTCGGTCGGCCAGGCTTTCTCGGAGCTCACCCGAAGTGCGCCCAAGCCTCTCCGTGATCCTCTCAGACAGGTCGTGGATGGGCTTTTGAAGTAATTCCGCGCCTTTGGACTCGAACTGGCGGCGAAGGAGACCTTGAATCAGGAAGTATTGAAGGATGAACCCGCTCAAGATGGCGATAGCCAGGAGAACCGAGGAAGAAAGCATATTCATCCGGAGGTAACACATCAAAGATTGTCAGGCAAATCGCGCCGTTGTATGGTCAGGCCGAAATGCCAAAAGCCGTTTACCCGAGCATCCGAGTCTTCCAAAATCCTTGGCTGGAAAAGACCACCCACGTTCATCCGGTCGTTCCGATTCTGCTCTGGTCTCCCATCATTTCTTTCCTATTTTACCGCTCGTTTGCGGTGCACGGTCTTAGCTTTCTGGCGGTAGTCTCGCTTGGAATCGCCGGCTTGTTCGCTTGGACCTTGACCGAGTACCTGCTTCATCGCTTCATTTTCCATTTCGAGGCGACGACGCCGCGCCAGGAGCGCCTCGCATTCCTCATGCACGGGCTTCATCATGCGGATCCGAATGATCCCACCCGCCTAGTGATGCCGCCTGTGGGCAGCCTGATCCTCGGCGCGATCGTCTTCACGATCTGCCGCCTGCTCTTTGGTGCCGTAATCGCCGAGCCGCTCTTCGCATCACTCGTCATTGGCTATCTCTGCTACGACTACGTCCACTATTTCATCCATCATTCGGATCCGCGCACCCGGTTGGGCCGCGTGATCAAGCAGCACCATATGAAGCACCATTTCGTCACGCCCAATGCACGCTGGGGCGTGAGCTCTCCGCTCTGGGATCACGTCTTCGGGACTCTGGAAGAGACCGAGCATGCCGCCTCCGTCAAGAGCGCGCGCGGCGCCAACTAGTTAAGCATCTAAGAAAGTCAGCCATGATGGGTCGCAGAATTCTCGTCTTAGTGGTGACCTGCCTCTTCCTCTATGTTGTCTCGCCATTGATCTTGCCGGTCGCGATGGGAGCGGTCTTGGGCGTGCTCTTCATGCCCACGCTCGAGCGCCTGGAGC
>JAYVOO010000350.1:0-5830 GCA_043757905.1 Oligoflexia bacterium | reverse complement strand
GAGCCAGCCGACGGTGCGCGGCACGGCGAACAGCACGGTGAACGCGGCCGGGTCGAACCCGATCGCCTTGTACGCGATGCCCGAGTAGAAGTCGACGTTCGGGTAGAGCTTGCGCTCGACGAAGTAGCTGTCCGAGAGCGCGGCCTCCTCGAGCTCCTTGGCGAGATCGAGCATGGGATCTTGGATGCCCAGCTTGAGCAGGAGCTCGTCGCAGGCCTTCTTGATGATCTTCGCGCGCGGGTCGAAGTTCTTGTACACGCGGTGGCCGAAGCCCATCAGCTTCACGCCGCTCTTCTTGTCCTTCACCTGGTCGACGAACTGCTTGGCCGTCAGCCCCTTGACCCGGATGTCGGTGAGCATCTCGACGACCTCCTGGTTGGCGCCGCCGTGGAGCGGGCCCCAGAGCGCGCAGATGCCACCCGAAATGGATGCAAAGAGATTCGCGGCCGACGAGCCAATCAGGCGAACTGTCGAAGTCGAGCAGTTCTGCTCATGGTCGGCGTGCAGGATCAGAAGCAGGTTCAGCGCTTCCACGATCTCCTTCGGGACCTGGTAGGACTCCGAGGGTACGCCGAACATCATCTGCAAGAAATTTCCGCAGTAATCGAGACCGTTCAGCGGATACATGCGAGGCTGGCCGATCGAGGTCTTGTAGGCGTAGGCCGCAATCGTCGGGAGCTTCGCCATCAAGCGAATGATGCTCACGTCCACTTGCTTCGGATCGGTCGGGTCGAGTGAGTCCGTATAGAAGGTGGACATCGCGCAGACGACGGAACTGAGCACGGCCATCGGATGCGCGTCGCGTGGGAAACCGTCGTAAAGCTTGACGAGGTCTTCGCGCAAGAGCGTGTGGCGCGTGATCTCGGTCTGGAAGTTCTTGAACTCGACCTCAGTCGGGAGGTGACCATAGATCAGCAGGAAGCTGACTTCGAGAAAGTTCGACTTCTCGGCCAGCTGCTCGATCGGGATACCGCGGTAGCGAAGGATGCCTTCCTCCCCGTCCAGGAAAGTGATCGCGCTCTGGCAGCTCGAGGTGTTCGCAAAGCCGTTATCCATCGTAATATAGCCCGTTTTCGCGCGCAGAGTCGAGATGTCGAAAGCCTTCTCGTTTTCGCTGCCGACCTGAGCGGGCAGCTCGTAAGACTTGCCCTCGATCTCGACTGTGACCGGCTTGATTGCCTTGGCGTTCGAATCTTGACTCATGTTGCCCCCTCGGACGGTTGACGGCTCTGTTGGAATGCAATCAGTCTTCGGACATTTTCATGGAAGAATTGAGCCTTAACTTGAGAAAGAGTAACCAGGCCAGTTGCAGGAGCGTCACGCTGAGGGCGACCCACTTGACGGGCGTGGCACAGCTGATCAGCCGCGAAAGCTCGGAGGGGCCCGAGTCAGGGTACCGCCCAAGAAGTGATAGCAGGCCCAGGGTCTCGACGGCGTCGGCCGCGGTCGTGATGCCGATCGGCAGATACGCCAGAGCCGCGGGCATTCGCAGCGCGAGGCCTCGCCTGAGAGCGCGAGTCAGCTCAACGAGCAGCCACGTGTAAAGAAGGATGAAAAGCAGGTCGATCGTCTCGAGCTGGCTGTAAAGCAAGCGTCCCGCCTCGCCTTGACCGGTCAACACGCGGTGGATCTCGTCAGCCGGGTAGCTGAAACGCCCGTCCAGGAATCCCAACGGCACGCCGACCGAGAGCAGGAGCCCATTGATGAGCAGCACGACGAAAATCAACGCCCAAAGCAGGCGCGTGGGTGGCAGCGGGATCATCGGAACTTAGCTTTTGCCGTCCGGGTCGACGCCGAGATTACGCGCAACCGCGAGCGCGAGCCACTGCAGCTCGACGAGCGCCGGCACCCACGCGAGCGGGCTCGTGCCGTGCACGGTCACTCGATTGACCGAGCGGAAGGCCGTGATCTCATCGTTGCGCGGATCGCGCGGCGTAGAGACATGCCAGAGCAGATCCGAATCGCGCGCCGCGAGCTTGGGCCCGTGGAAGTATTCCTCGCTTCCGAAGCAGCGAACCTGAAGTCTCGCCATTTCCATGAGCTTAAGCGCGCCTTCGCGGGCGAGCCACTCGCCTTCCCACTCACCTAGAAGCGCGTTCGGGCCCTTGCCTGCGCGATCCAGCATCGCATCGGGATTCGGGTCGCCCAGACTTCTGAGCGCGTCCCACTCGTCGATCACGCGCGCACCCAAGAGCAGCGTCGTGATCGCGCAGATCGCGCCAGACATGGAAACGGTGTGCGGCTCGCAGCGCTCGAGCTCGGAGGTCTCCACCAGCATTTTCGCGGTCGGAATCTCTTTCGCGCCTTTGCCGGTGACTGCGATCGTGAAGGCTCCGATCGAATCAGCCTGCTCGAGCGCATGCAGCGTCGCGGGAGTGCCGCCCCGGTGCGTGATCCCAAAAACCCAGTCGCCCTTGGCGGGGATGACTTCGGACCCGACCTGCATGCTGGAGCAGGAGATTACCGGTGCCCGCAGCGCACGGGAATGGTCGCGAATCAGGGCGAAGCCCGCGAGCTTCGCGGCGTAATGGCTGGAGCCGATCCCCAGGAGCAAGATGCGCTTGGGTGGCTCGGGTGGAAGATCGCGCGAGCTGACGCGCGACACGCGGTCAACGATCTCGCGCCAGGATTCTCGCTGAGTTCTCAGGGTATCTTCTACGATGCTCATCAGGTGCTCTTTCCTTTTACGCGCGCGGCGATCTCGTGGAAAAGGTGGACCTGCCCCACGCAGGCCTTTTCCAGATCGCTTACGAGCAGGCTTTCGTTTTCGCCATGGGCGTTGGTGTAAGGGTCTTCGACACCGATCAAGAGCGCAGGCGCGCCCCCCAAGGCATCCGCGAAGGGTCGGACGAAGGGGATCGTCCCGCCGCTTCCGATTTTGAAGGGTTTCTTGCCGTAGCCTTTCTCAAGAGCCGCTTCAGCGGCTTCGAACGCAGGTCCGGAAGGATCGGTCGCCCACGCGCCGGCTCCCGCTTCCTGCGTGATCTTGGCTTCGAGCCCCCAAGGGACGAGCTTGCGCATATGCTCGATCAAAAGCTTGCCGACGGACACGGGATCCATATCCGGCACCAGACGGATCGTCACCTTGGCCCACGCCACGTCGTTGATCACGTTGCCGGCCTGGCTTCGCGACGAGGCCTGGATCGCGTTCACCGAAAGGCTGGGCATGCGAAACGTCCGCACGAACGGATTGAGCTCGGGGAACTTCGGGAGCGGAAGGATTTTCCCGCCCGCGACCAGCCCCGACTGCTTCACGAATTCTTTCTCATTAAACGGGATCGCCGCGAACGCCTTCTTCTCTGCGTCGCTCAGCTCCCTCACCTGCTCCCACATGCCGGCAACCGCGATCTGCCCGTTCTCGTCTACCAGGGTCGCCAGGATTTTCGAGAGCGCGACGGCCGGATCCGGGATCGGCCCACCCCAGACGCCGGAATGAACAGTGCCCGCGAGCGCGCGCAGCTCGATCTCGACGGCCACTAGTCCGCGCAGCGCGATCGTCAAAGCGGGCACGCCGCAATCGAAATTCGAAGTGTCGGTCAGCACGAGCACGTCGGCTTGAAGTTTCTTCTTATAGGTCTCGAGAAAGCTCGCGAGATGAAGACTTCCAATTTCTTCTTCACCCTCGATCACGACCTTCACGTTGACCGGCAACTCTCCGTCTGATTTCAAGATCGCGTCGATCGCGGAGGTGTGGACGACCACGCCCGCTTTGTCGTCGGCCGCGCCGCGCGCATACATCCGCGCCCCTCCGGGGCCCTCACGCAAAGTGGGCTCAAACGGAGGCGACTTCCAGAGCTCCTCGCGGCCGGGAGGCTGGACGTCATGGTGGGCGTAAAGCAGGAGTGTCGGCTTACCGGGAGCCTTGAGCCGCTCGCCGTAAACATAGGGATGGGCGCCGGGCAGCTCCAGAATTTCCACGTTCTCTAGGCCGCGCTTTTTGAGGAGCCTGGCGACGGCTTCGGCGCTGCGGCGGACTTCGGCTTCTGGGAAGCCCGGGAAGCTGACGCTTGGGATCCGCACGAGCTCTTTTAGATCTTCGAGGTAAGCGCTGAAGTTCTCTTTAACTTGCTGTTCTGGTGAAAGTTTTCCGGACGGGACCGACATATTTGCAGTTTGCCCCCGGGCTGGCCCGATTGACAACAGAAAAGCTCCGTGTAAGGTCGTGGCTCGTATGTCCAAGCCCGCAGCAACCCGCATCAAATTGAACCCCTCCTACTGGCGCCACCTCTCGTGCGTGCCTTTTTCTGAGGACGTCGTCCCCTCCAGTCTCTTTCTCCGCAACCGGCACTTTCTCGTGCTCGACATTGAGACGCAGCGCCTGGTGCAGGAAGTCGGCGGCTGGGATCACGTCGACAAGCTGGGCATCTCGGTCGCCTGCGCCTACGACTCGAAGACCGACCAATTTCTGACCTTCCTCGAATCCGACATGAAGAAGCTGATCGATCTCTGCGAGCAGCGCCTCGTCGTCGGCTACAATATCCGCGGCTTCGATTTGCCGGTGATGGTGCCTTACGGCCTGGACGTCTCGAAACTCGACGTCTTCGACCTCATGTACGACCTCGAAACTCTGACCCGCCAGCGCTTCCTGAAGCTGGAAGCGGTCGCGCGCGGCACGCTCGGCACGGGCAAGTCGGCCGATGGCTTGATGGCCGTCGAGTGGTGGAAAAAAGGCGAAATCCAGAAGATCATCGAGTACTGCCTACAAGACGTGAAAGTCACGCGCGACATCTTCCAGTTCGGCCGGCAGAACGGACATGTCACGCTCCTGCGTTCCGAAGACAATCCGGTCCGGGTCAACGTGTCGTGGAACTAGCGCGCTCCGCTTGATTCAGCGGGAAATCGTGAACGCGATCTGCTCCAGCTCGCATGCCGATGAAGCGTTCGCGTCGGTATGAAGGTAGGCGCGGAAATAGCCTCTTTTGAGGCCAGGGATGGTTGAGGCGAACGATGCGACGTGAGTCGCGACGTCCAATGCGCTCGCCTGCTCGGCGGCGACACCGCTGGAAGCGCTCCACGCCAAGCCATCCCAGTAATACCAATTCACCCCGTCATCGGAGAGCGTATAAGTCACGCCAGCCGCGCACCCCGTCCCCGTGGCTTGCTGGAGAAACGCACCCAATTCGTAGAAAGAGAACGGGTTCTTGTTGGATATCACTGGCGCAGTCCTGTCGAATCGGGTCGGGCCGATGCTCACGCTCGTGAGCTCCGGACCCTGTGCCGGGACACTACTGTCATTCTGGAGAATGGCGCGGTACTGAAAATAACGAGAGGTTGGAAAACTTGGAATTAAGCCTCCCCCTCCGATATCCAACGCCGGCGATTCGGGGCGAACCATTCCTGTAGGCGTTGAGTTCATCAGTTCCGATAATGGAATTGAGGCGGCAACGGTACCTGCCCCCCGCCAGAGCCCATCCGAGCAGTCAGGTGAGATGCAGCTACGCACTTCGAACTGGATCCGGGCCGCGCCACGGCGGTAGAGATCGAGAATCTCAGCGCTCCCGAGCTCCCGTGACCAGAGACCGATCTCGTCGAGCTTTCCGTCCAGAATTTTGAGGTCATCGGTCGGCAAGCATCCGAAATGCAGGGGCGAGACACTCGTGAAGTTCACCGTGAGTGGGCCCGCCGTTGTGGGGGCCGATGAGAGCATGCCATCCCGATAGAATTGTACGGTATGGGCGGTACGCTTCACGACGACTACGACATGATTCCATCTGCCATTCTCAACAAAGCCGGGATTGGTAAAATACTGGTCGCTCAAGCTTCCATTACCGAGCTCATACATGAGGCTGCCGTCTGGTCGGACGTAGATCGCGAAACCATTCGCGGTGGC
>JAYVOO010000349.1:0-5831 GCA_043757905.1 Oligoflexia bacterium | reverse complement strand
TTGCTGGCTTTCGCGAAGTTGGGGGGCAAGTCCAAGGGTCTTCTCGCTTCGTCGGCCGACTGGCACGCATACCTACAGGCCAACTGGCGCGAGAACATGCAGCGTGAAGCCAGCGCTTCCGGCGCGTTCGAGCAGTTCTGGGACGCCACTCTTCAGAAGGGCGTGCTCAACACGCGCAGAGCCGGCGTGGTGGGCGCTGCGCGCGGCTTGAGCGGTGGCGGTTCCTCCTCGAACTCGAAGTTCCCGAAGTTCGCCCCACAGGCGAACGGATCATTCACTCTCGCGCTTTACCAGTCAGTCGCGATGGGTGACGGCGCCAACGCGAACAATCCTTGGCTGATGGAGATGCCCGATCCAATCAGCTCGGTGACCTGGGACAACTATCTGAATCTCTCGCCCGCCAAGGCGAAAGAGCTCAGTCTCGCGACCGACGACGTCGTTGAGCTGAAGAGCGGCGACCTTTCGGTCGAGCTTCCGGTCCATGTCCAACCCGGCATGCACCCTTCGGTTGTCAGCGCGGCAGTGGGTTACGGCCGCCGGGTATCCGGCAAAGTTGGAACCGGCGCGGGCATCGACGTCTATCCCTTCGTGCAATTGGCGAACGGCACGGCGGTTTTCTCGGGCCAGCAGGTCACGATCCGGAAGACGGGCCGGTTCTACCGTTTGGCCGCGACTCAGTGGCACACGGTCTCCGAGAACCGCCCAATCATCAACGACATCACGCTCGCGCAATTCAAGGCCAAGCCATCGGCCGTGAGCGAAACCGATCCCGAGCTCAAGCTCGAGACGATTCCCTCGATCTGGCCGACTTTCGAATACAAAGGCTACCGATGGGGCATGGCGATCGATCTGAACTCTTGCATCGGCTGCGGGGCCTGCACGCTGGCCTGCCAAGCCGAGAACAATATCCCCGTCGTCGGCCGCGACCAGGTCCGCAACTCGCGCCAGATGCACTGGATCCGCATCGACCGTTACTACTCGGGCGAAGCCGAGAATCCAGAGCTAGTTTTCCAGCCGATGCTCTGCCAGCACTGCGAGAACGCTCCCTGCGAGACGGTCTGCCCGGTGCTTGCGACCGTGCACGACGATGAAGGCCTAAATGTCCAAGTCTACAATCGTTGCGTCGGCACCCGCTACTGCCAGAACAACTGCCCGTACAAAGTCCGCCGATTCAACTTCTTCGATCATTGGAAGTCGTATGAGTCCACGATGAACCTCGCGTGGAACCCGGACATCACGGTGCGCACGCGCGGGATCATGGAGAAGTGCACATTCTGCCTGCAGCGCATCCGCGAAGCCAAGGATCACGCGAAGGACGAAGGCGCCAAAGTGAAAGACGGGTCCTTTAAAACGGCCTGCCAATCGACCTGTCCGACCGAGGCGATCATCTTCGGCGACATGAACGATCCGGAAACTCGGGTCTCGAAGTTCAAGGCCGACGAGCGTGCGTTCCATGTTCTCGAAGTTCTGAACACGAAGCCCTCGATCTCGTACATGACGAAAGTCCGAAACGTCGAGCGTACCGCGTCCGCACATGAAGGACATGCCAAGGGAGGCGAACATGGCTGATCACGGCATTGCGACTGGCGAAAAACAGCTTTCGGGAGTGGTCGGTTTCTTCAATGACGGCCATGATCTCATCGATGCGATGAAGAAGGTGCGCGACGAGAAGTACAAGCACTTCGACGCCTTCACCCCTTATCCTGTCCACGGGCTCGACGCCGCGCAAGGCCTCAAGCGTTCGCCGATCCCGTTCGTCACCTTGGGCGCGGGCATCACCGGGTGCATCTGCGCATTCTTGCTCGAGTATTGGACTTCGGCGATCGACTGGCCCCTGAACGTCGGCGGTAAGCCACTCAATTCCTGGCCGGCCTTCGTTCCGATCATGTTCGAGCTGACTGTGCTCTTCGCTGGACTCGCGTCCGTCGGCGCGATGTTCCTCTTTAACGGGCTGCCGAACCTCAAGCGCCGGGTCTTCGATCCGGGCGTCACCCGCGACAAGTTCGCGATCTGGATCGGCGCGACGCTGCCGATCGAGGATGAGGACGACGAAGACTCGGGCCGCTCCAAGCGCTACAAGAAGTTCAACCAGGACGAAGCCTCGCGGCTGCTCCAGGCATCCGGCGCCAAAGAAGTCCGCACGGTTTACGCCGAGGGGTGGTTCTGATGACCCAGGTTTCAAGGCAAGTCGCCGCGGGCTTACTTCTCGCGGCTTTCACTATGGGACTCGTTTCGGCCTGTCGCCACGAGGAGCCGAACACGATCTATATGCCGGACATGGTTTATACCAAGGCCGCTAAGACTCAGACGGAAGAAGCGATGCGCCTTCCGGTCAAAGGCACGATTCCGCGTGGCTACCATGCCTACGCGTTTTCGGGCGCCAAGGACGCAGCTGAAGCGGCGAAGCTCAACACGGCACCGAACCCGCTCCTGCGTACGCGCGCGAATCTGCAGCGCGGCCAGAAGATGTTCAACACTTATTGCATCGTCTGCCACGGGCCTTACGGCGAAGGCGACGGCACGATCGTGCCGCGCTTCCCTCGTCCGCCGTCCCTGCAGTCGGACAAGGTGCGGGGCCTGTCTGATCCGGGCATCTTCCACGTCATCACGCGTGGCCAGAATCTCATGCCGAGCTACGCATCGCAGATCGACGAGCGCGACCGCTGGGCGATCATTCATTATGTCCGCGTCCTCCAGAAGGCGAAGCACCCCACGCCAGATGATTTAAAGGCCGCCGAGCAGTTGCAGGCGAAGGGAAATCAATAAATGTCGACCCATGCTACCACCGTAGGCGCGCAAACCGTCCCCAACCCCGGAAGGCTTCCCATTGCCGAAGGCGTGCGGAGGATTTTCTTCGTCTGCGTCGCGATCGGCGTCGCGGCTTTCGCGGCTGGGTTGGCCAAGGATCCCGTCCGTGCCTGGGTGAGCTTCCTGCATAACCACTTCTTCTTCATGTCGCTCGCCTTAGGAGGCACTTTCTTCGTGGCGATCCAGTGGGCCACCAACGCCATGTGGAGCGCTCCCGTCCGCCGGCTCGCCGAAGGCTTGACCGCCTATCTGCCAGTCGCGCTCGTCAGCTTCGTCATCCTGACCTTCGGCATGCACGATCTCTACTCGTGGACCCATCCCGAGCACGTCAAGGGCGACATCCTGCTCGAAGGCAAGGCCGGCTACCTGAACGTCACTTTCTTCATCATCCGCGACTTCATCGCGATTGCGCTGTGGTGGTTCTTCTCGAAAAAACTCGTCTCCAACTCGGTCGCGCAGGACTCGACACGCGACTTCCGCTTCACTCAGAAGAACCGCGTGCTTTCCGTCGTCTTCCTCATGATCTTCACGCTGACCTATACGATGGTGAGCTTCGACCAGCTCATGTCGCTCGACCCCCACTGGTTCTCGACCATGTTCGGTGTCTACTGCTTCTCGGGCCTGTTCTACTCGGTGCTCGCGCTGATCTGCCTGCTGACCGTGATTTTAAAAAAGCAGGGCAAGCTCGATGGCATCGTGAACGACAATCACCTCCACGATCTCGGCAAGTTCATGTTCGCGTTCACGGTCTTCTACGCGTACATCGGCTTCTCGCAGTTCATGCTGATCTGGTACGCCAACCTCCCGGAAGAAACCGGCTACTTCCTGCGCCGCATGCATTCGGGCTGGATGTACGTGACACTCTTCCTGTTGCTCGGCAAGTTCCTGACCCCCTTTTTCCTGCTCATGCCGCGCGGCTCGAAGCGCCAGCCGGCGATGCTCGCGGGCGTCGCGATCTTCATGCTGGTCGCCCAGTGGATCGACTTCCTCTGGATCATTCAGCCGGAGTTCTATTCGGACGGCCCGGTCATCGGGATGATCGAGATCGGATTAGCGATTGGGTTCGTTGGTGTTTTTGGGATCGTCGTGCAGCGGTTCCTGTCCAAGAACACGATCGTCGCAATCGGCGATCCACGGCTGGAAGAGTCGGTTTTTCACCATCACCAGTAATAGGGGCTGATCGAGCGGTAAGAGGCCCTTGCGGGGGTGATTTTGGCGAGATTCAGGCCTCTGGGTCGCTCCAGGATGGATTTTTGGATTGCATCATGACTCATAGCATTATATATGCTGTACATGAAGAAATTTGAATTTGCCCTGCTCACCTTTGCCCTTCTGGCCGCTCCTACCTTCTCCCGGGCGGACGAGTTCTCTCCTATCGAGGGTTGCCTGGAGCGCTATGCTTCGGCTGCGGACTCGGACGTGCAGGCGGCCGGCGTTTTTCTTTCCGAAGCTGCGAATGATTTCGATTACCCTTCGATGGATCAGATGGCGCTAAATATCCGAGCTGAAAAAGGCCTGAAAAGCTGGAGCACGGTTGATTTCCTAGACCCGCTCAACGTCGACATTTCTTACGCTCTCGACCTGTCGAGGGATAAAGTCTGCGGCGAGAAGCTTCTCGGTCTCGCGGGCGTCCAGGAACTTCTGGTCATGGAAGCGCTGCCTGCTTACTTCCAGAGCAACCCATCGGATGCGGCTGAAATCGATTGGAAGTGACCAGATCCGCCCTCAAGGCGGGTCGAGATAGGAGTGACCGAAGCGCGACCTCGGCAGGTATTTGCCTAGAGTATGGTAGGGTGCGCGCATGACGGACCGGAATAAATCAAGATCACGGTGCAAGCGCTGCTCGATGCGTGAAGTGCTCTGCATCTGCGAGCTGATTCCGGTGATTCCCCTGAAGACGCGGCTCACTTTGCTTATGCACTGGCGGGAAGTGAAGTCGACGAGCAATACGGGCCGGATCGCGACGCTTGCGCTCCCGAACAGCGAGATGCGCGTGCGCGGAGGGATTCAGCAAACGCAGCTCGATACCGATGGTTTGCTCCGCGATCACCTGCAGCCACTGATTCTTTTCCCTGCCCCGGGCGCACGCGAGCTGACACCAGAGCTGGTTCGCAGTTTCGATCGGCCGATCCATCTCATCGTGCCGGACGGCACCTGGCGGCAGGCGCGTAAAGTGGTCACCCGTGAGCCGGTTTTCGCGGGCGTGCCCTGCGTGATGCTTTCTCCTGGCAAGCCGTCCGCCTACCAGCTGCGCTCGAGTCCTCATGAGCAGAACATCTCGACTCTTGAGGCCGTGGCCCGCGCGCTGGGCGTGATCGAAAGCCCGGAAGTTCAGGAAAAGCTCGAGAAGCTTTTCACGATCCTGGTTGAGCGCGTGCTTTGGAGCCGCGGAAAGCTTCAGCTCTCGGAGCTCAAGACGGGTTACCCGGTCGAGGCAATGGAAGCGTTTTACAAAGACGGGTGCGCGGGAAACCCCCGCTCTTCGCGGGCGAAGCCCGTTGCCGGTTGAAGTCGCCCAGGGCCGTGTACGAGGAGTAGGGCCAGGCCCGCCAATAAAAAGGGGTGGTAGGGGATAATCCGCGCAAGGACCCCGATGATCACGTCCGCGAGGGACGCGGCGGCTCCGAGCGAGGCGGCCTTGGAGAGGCGGTTTCCCATCCCTTCATTTTATCATGGCCCGGCCCCCTCGTCCGCGAACCCTTACTGGCCGGAGCCTTCCATCGTCCCGGAGCCTGTGGCCGCGCCAGTTCCGGAGCCAATGCTTTCTGTGCCGGAGCGAATGTTCATCTGGTCGGTCGACTGAGAGTTCGTATCCGTTTCCGTGCCGCTCATGCCGGACTGTTGTTTCATGTTGCGGCCCTTGCGGTGCGAACGGGCGTGTTTTTTGGTGGTGGTCGTGGTGTCTTGGGTCGACATTCCCGGGGTGCCATTCGTCATACCTGAGGGAGTGTTCGGATCCATCTGAGTCGTGCCGGTGGTCGTGTTGCTCACCGAGCCGCTGGTGCCCGGTTGCTGGCTGGTAT
>JAYVOO010000348.1:0-5871 GCA_043757905.1 Oligoflexia bacterium | reverse complement strand
CCCCCGTCTGAATACCCGGCTGGCTCTCTCACCAGTCGGTTCTGCGTCACCCTCGTCGTGGGAAAGTCCAATCCCGCGGCGAGGGTTTTAAATTTCTCTCTCTTCCTGTATAAAACTCTCACCATGTGCGGCCGCTACACACTCACCACACCCAAGCAGATCCTTCAGGAAGCGTTCGCGCTCACGGATGTTCGGTCGCTCGAAGAGCATTCCGGGCCACGCTTCAATATCGCGCCCACGCAGAACGTCGCGGTGATCGCGAACCGCCCGCCTGAGGAAGGCCGGCGGGTCGAGTTCTTCCGTTGGGGACTGATTCCGTTCTGGGCCAAGGACATGAAGATCGGAAGCTCCCTGATCAACGCGCGTGCCGAGACCGCCGCCGAAAAGCCAAGCTTCCGCGCGGCCTTCACGCGCCGGCGCTGCCTAGTGCTGGCGGACGCTTTCTACGAATGGAAGGCCCCGCCTGCCGGAGAGAAAGGCAAGATCCCAACCTGCATCCGGATGAAGTCACGCGCGCCGTTCGCGTTCGCCGGGTTGTGGGAGAGCTGGCAGGGACCCGAGGCGCCCGCTGAACTTCAAACCTGCACGATTCTCACAACCGAGCCGAACCCGCTTTTGGCTGAGATCCACGACCGCATGCCGGTGATCCTGCGACACGACCAATACGCCCGCTGGCTCGACCCGCGCGAGAAAAAAGCAGACGAGCTTCGGGACCTGATCGCCTCCTATCCCGCAAGCGAGATGGAGACCTTTCCAGTCTCGAAGCTCGTCAACTCTCCCGCGAACGATCGCGCGGAGTGCATCCATCCGGCTTGACTGCGACGGACCTACTTTCCAGAGCCTGGAACATGGCCCTGTTCGGTGACGCCCGTGTTTGGCTGCGTGCCGGTGCGTCCGGTGTCGATCGTCTTGGTGCGCGAGCTGTCGTTGTTCATGTCACCTGGGTGCATGACATTCGGCGAAGCCATGGTGCCTGGCTGTTGAGGTTGCTGTCCGGGCGTAGTTCCGTCCGTCGTGGTAGTGGCCGCACCCGTAACGGAGTTCGGGTTGGTCGTGGTGGTCTCCGCCGCGGTCGAAGTCGTCCCAGAGTTCACGCGCGTCGTGTCCTCAACGCTGGGCTGCTTCGGATTACAGGCGAACGCGAGAGTGGACAAAGCAATGGCACCGATCAATTTCAATTTCATAAGTCGCTCCTTTTTGATGAGCAAACAAGTATGCAATCGATGTTCCCGATCGAACCGGGCGGCTAACGGGATCAGTGGAAGTACTTATCGCCGCTCAATCCACGAATGTGCGAAACAAGACCCGTCAATTTTCCTTTGAAGAGCGCCCAGTTCTTGGGCGCGCCGTTCATGCTCATTGCGCGCTGGAGATCCGCCTCGCTCGTGAAACCCTGGAAAGAAGTCGACTTGCCGGTGAGAAAGTCGTTCAGCTCCGCAAGTCGATCAGCGACCTCGCGGTCAAAGCGCGTGAGGAAGCTCGTATAGTTCTTCAGCCAGCCGTCGCCTGAAAAGGTGCCGCCATTGTCCAGTGCGATGAACTGGGTCACGCCGACTTTGGAGATCGCTTGAAGGTTCCCGCCGCTGAAGCGATCCCATTGGCCGCTGAGCGCGTCGATCACCATGATCGTCGAGAGCTGGCGGGCGAGATCGCTCTCGCGGGCCGAGCCGGGTACGCCCTTCAGCGAGACGATCTTGTCGGAAGGCTGCGAATTCGACTGGCTCAGGAAGCGCGCGATCACATCGTTCATGTTCAAGCGGTTTCCTTTGCAGGCGTCATCATAGTCGAAAGGTTTGTCTCCCCAGACCTTTACGACAGTGGCGAGCGAGCCGTTGCTCTTCTCGATGCGAGAGAGTACCGTCTGCCGGTTTTTTTCCTTCTCACCTGCATAGCTCTCGTTCTGAAGAAATTTCTTGAAGCGCGCGAGACTCGCACCTGAGAGTGAATAGAGTTTGGCCGGACCCTCGAGCTCTGGATGTCCGAGGAGGCGGCCAATCTGGAAGGAAAAGTCCTCGCCTTGAATGACGGTCGCGGAATTCTCGGGGAGGATCGCGCCCCAGGGTTTGCCGTTGATCACGAGCACGCCGTATGCGGAGGTTCCGCCTTTGTTAGACTTCAGCTCAATGGAAGGGGAGGTGAGATCGAGGTTCTCCACGGTCTGGAAGAAAGCATCCAGTTCCGGCGAACTGGCCAGCTCTTGGGCCAAGGACGGCGCGCTTTGAAGGAGGACAGCTCCGGTTAAGAAAAAGCCGAGAGTGGAAACTGACTTAAAACGCGTGAAATTCAACATTTGGAGGCCCTTTCAGTGCGGGGGGTTGACCGGGATAACGAGGCGTGTTATAACGCAATGCGTCCTAACAATCAAGTCTGTAAAGATCGTCAAACGGGGCCCTTCTGGGCTTCCCGAAGGGGTTCTAATAAAATGGGCAGGGGTGCCTCTTTTTCAAAATTCACGCGACGTCCGATGGTGCTTGGCGCCTTCGGCGCAATCGTACTTCTGACTGCGATCCTGAGCGCCGCCACCACGGAGCGCTTCAGCTGGTCGCGTAAGCACATCGAAGCATCTGATGGAGTCTCCATCGAGATCGTGTATCAGACGCAGCCCGACGGCCGCGAAGTACGCGCGCAACCCGTCTGGGTCAAAGTCTCGGGCGAGCGCTTCTCGGGCGTCGAGAACGTTAAGATCCTTTTCGAGAACTACTATCTCGCCAACGCCATCAGGCACGAAGAGGTCAATCCCCAGGATTCACCGAGCAACTACGAGCAGCAGCAGATGGCGGCCGCGCTGAATCTCACTTATTCGGGCGACGGCGAGTACAGCGTCAATCTCGGGTCTGTGCCGATCTGGTACGCGCGCGACAACGGCACTGAGCAGCACTTCCGCCAGCAAGTCTCGATCACGATCGACGGCAAACCCTTGCGCAACGCGGCCGGAGAGTCGACGTTTCAGCTGGTCCTGCCCCGCTGACTTGGCTCAGTCAGCAACTCTATTTGCAAAGCTCGATCGTGACAGTGCCAACGCCGGCAGGAAGCGAAACCTCTCCTCGGTCCAAATCGATTAACCCGGTGCTCGTCGCGCAGATGTTTTTCTCTAAAACCGGATAATTCAGCTTCAGCCTAGTTCCTGCTCCCAGCCCGCTGGATTTAAATTCGATTCGCTTCTTGGTCCGGACGGAACGAAAGGAAATCCTGCCTCCACCCGTCACCGGAACATTTTTCCATTCAATTGCTTGCCCGGGCGCAAAGTCTTGGTCGGCGACTCCTCTTCCGATGAGGATGGTCCCGCCCGCATCAGAAGCAATGTGGCTTTCTTGAATCGTCTGCTGGATGAAACCCAGGCCCCAGCTCTCGTAGTCCGCCTCGGGCACTGTCCAATCTCCCGCGCGAAAACTCTCCCCCCATTGCATCGGGGCGCTGGGGTTCTTGAGAAGCCACTTCACGTTCTGAAGCGGGAGGGTTCGAAACTTATCGGAGTAAAGGAGTTGCAGGCCCATTCCAGCATTGTAGACCGAGCCGTAGCTCGCTTCGCCGAAGGCTCCCCAGCTGTCGATTGGGATGGTGGGTTTCATTGCCTTCTTCTCGATCGATTCCCCAACCGCGGCATCGAATCTATCGGACCAGAACCCGCCCCATTTTCTGATCCCTTCATCCGCAAGCAATCCTCCCCACGGGAAGCCCGACATCATCAGGGACGTCCCCAGCCAATTGGCCCGGTACCCTCCGTGGTTCCACCAAGGCCAGCAGAAATCACGCAAACACACCATATAACCTTGCACTCCCCGTGTCTGGCTCAATAGCTTTAAATTCTGATTGAGCGAGGCATTGAGATCCAGGATCTCGGTCCCGACCCAGGCCTCTTCCGTCGTATCTTTTCGGACTCGAGTAATTTGTTGGTAAGACATCAGCCCCAGCAGGGCCGCAAAATCGTCGACCAGCAGAAACTCCGGCTGATTATCGAGAGTCGACGAAGAAATCATCAGTCCGGAGACAGGTGAGCCGTCCTTGGGTTGACGAAGGCTCGCAGTGAGATGAGCGCTCGCCTTGGCCCGTTCCCATCGCGCCTGAGTCAAGAACCCAGAATCCCCGGACAAGGCTAGGTATCTCGCGAGCGGCACAAGTGACTTGGGGATCGCGTCCAGATAGTCCTGTTCAAGCGTGGTACCGATTCGCTTGTAAGATGGGCTTTCCATGATTTTTCTCGCGAGCTCGAAGTCTCCCTCCCTGACAAGCTGGTCCACCAGATTCGGGAGATCGTGCGAGAACGTGCGATCATAGGAGAAGAGTCCCGCGGGATTTCCGCCCGAGCCGCGGATTTGGTGGTCGATTTTACCATCTCGGGGTTCTTTAAAAACTAGAAAGAGGTCCTGGGCACCCGCGGGTGCCTCAAATGGGCATTCAACGGTCTTATAAGTCTGCCAACCCCCCGTTCGCGCAACCGGACAAGCTGCGGCCTTCGGCCCGTTGACCGCTCCCAAATGGACCTCAATGATCCCGCCTATGGCGTCCTTGCTGTCCCCCGCCACACTGAAGCGGATCGACTTGGCGTCACTTGGCACATCAATCTTCGAAAAAGAAATCCACTCGCGATGATTGATGTTCTCCACGTTCGACTGCCCCAGTCCATGCGCTTGGACTCCGATGCCCGGGTGGGAATGGTTGAACGTCTCGGCCTCGATTGTTTTTCCACCCAATGTCAGGGAATCGAGATTAAACAGAAAAGCGCCTTCATCCGGGCCACTCAAGGTGACGACGCTTTGCCAGAGGGTGGCTCGCGCCGACTTATAGAGATTAACTTGCTCCTGATCTGGAAGCTCCACGGGCTCCGCAAGGTTTCGAGCGCGACTCAAGTAATGAGCGCGGAAGAGCTGATAGCTCGACCCAAAGCTTTTCAGTTTTCCATCGAGGTGCGAGTTGGGTGCACCGGAAGCAACTGTGGCGAATCCGAAGCGCGCAACCTCACCCGGTTGAATTGAAACCTCAAACCGCATCTTCCCATCGGGCCCAATGATCGGAGCGCCTCCCAGCGGGTGATGGAAGTCTGGAGCGGCAGAAACATGTAGAATCACCTTCTGAGGACTCGGTCCCGCGTTACTCAGCCGCACCTCCGAAAGTACCCAAGTGACCGGAGAAGGCGCGATTTGAAGTGCGAAATGCTGTATTTCCACAATTACCGGGCTGGCGCTTTCACCGGCGGACCACGTCGAGAGAGGGCTCGGCAGAAAACCATCCATGAGACTCCACTGGATATTTTGCTTCCGCTTCGGATCGTGTTCGTCCGGAAAGTATTTCTTGCCCGCGATCTCGACCGAATAATGAATCTCGCCCCTTTGCCCTGGATTCACCGCTCCGCCCATGAATGACCAGGACTTCGGATGGTCTCCTTCCCACCCGAAATAGAGCCAATGCGAACGGTCCACCGATTGGGTGGACGAGGCGGCGATTGCGAAGCTGAAGTGGCAAGAAAACATTAAAACGAGCAACGATCGAATCATGAATTAAAAGTGCCTGATGGCTCACTGCGATGGCAATCTTGAATGAACCCCGGGGCGAGGAGATGATCGTTAATCATTTTTGATAACTTGAGTCGATGCTGAGGAGATCCATCGCATAAACCTGAAAACCCAATTCTTTCAGTTTTCTTGGTTCTTGTGGAACCGGCTGACCTCGAGAGCTTTAGAGCGTTCATCACGCCGCAACTCCAGTCGTTGCAAATGTACTCGGCCGTGTTCTCTTCTGAGTAGATCGGCTCGCGCTGGAGCGTCGCCGGCAATTGTCACGAGCAGGAGAAATGGGGCGAAAAATGGCTGTTTCGAACGCATAATTCGTGTGACCTTAGCCCGGGATTCCAGTAATTGGGAGTCCGATGGAAGT
>JAYVOO010000347.1:0-1616 GCA_043757905.1 Oligoflexia bacterium | reverse complement strand
ATCCTGATCGGGCACTCCCGCAAGTCGTTTCTTCGCATCCTGAGCGAGCGCCCGGCGGCGGACCGCGATCTCGAGACCTCCATCGTCTCCACTCATCTGGCGCGAAACGGCGTGGACTTCATCCGCGTCCATGACGTCAGCAGCAACCTGCGCGCGCTCCGGACTTCCCTGAGCTTGGACGGAGTCATCCGGTGGACTCGACGCAGTTAGAGACTTATCCCGACGCGATCCGCAGGCTCGAGGGGCTTGGGATGATGCCGGACCGGCCGCCCGGTCTCGAAGTGATGCGCGAGGGCCTGGAACGGCTGGAACTCTCCATCGATCCCGCGCGCGTGATCGTCATCGCCGGCACGAATGGCAAAGGCAGCGTCGCAGCCAGCCTCGAGGCGCTCCTCTTGTCCACGGGAGCACGCACTGGCCTTTACACCTCACCTCACCTGATCGACACGACTGAGCGCGTGCGGATCGCGGGCCGCGATCTCACCCAAGCCGAATTCATGAGAGCTCTCGCCCAGGTTGAACGCCTGACCCACGGCATGCGGCTTCCACTTTCTCATTTCGAGCTCCTGACCTTGATCGCAGTCTGGGTTTTCCATTCCGGCGAAGGGCTTCCCGCCGTCGACTGGGCAATCTATGAAGTGGGCCTGGGCGGAACCTGGGACGCGACCAACGCGATCCCTCACGACCATTGCGTGATCACCTCCCTCTCGATGGACCACGAGAACCTCCTGGGCAGGACCCTCGAGGAGGTGGCCGCCAATAAGTTTGGAATTATTCCCGATCGCCGGGGCTCTGTCCCCGCACGCGTAGTTCACGCGCGATTCGCTCCCGAGCTCGCTGCGCTCGCCGAACAAGTTAAAGCTAAAACCGGAAGCGAGTGGATTGCCGTTCCGGATCAGGGCACCCTGCACGTCGCGCACTTGGGAACCGACCCGGACTTCTCGCTGGAAACGCCCTGGGGCAGAGCTCCGCTCAAGCTTGCAGGAGAACGCGGCGCGGACAACACCCTCATCGCGCTCACGGCGTTCTCTGCACTCGGATTCGAGCCAGGCACAGGGCTCTCCGCGCTTTCGAACGTGCGCTGGCCAGGACGCATGGAGCGGGTGGACGCGAGTCCACTCACCCTAGCCCACGTCTATCTCTCGGGCGATCACAACCCGGACGGCGTGCGTAGCCTCCTGGAGCTTCTCCCCCACTACCCGAGGAAGCATCTCCATATCCTTGCGGGGATCGGCCGCGACAAAGACGCCGAGAACATCCTCGGACCGCTCTTCAAGCTCGAGAAGAGTTCGCTCTACCTGACCGTGACGCCGTTTCGTGGACGGACACTTGAAGAATACGGAGACTGGCCAGAGCGCGCCTCCGGGTCATGGAACGAGCCGCGGGAGGCGTTTCTACAGGTCTGCCGTAGAGCAGGAGCCTGCGACCTGGTCCTAGTCACCGGTTCTCTTTACCTCGTCGGCGAGATCCGCGGACTGCTCACAGCCTCCCGTGGTGCAAAAAAATAGAACGCTTTTGGACTTTCTCTGTTGAAAACACCGCGCATCCCGAGTATTCGTTTGGGCTCTGACTGAACAAGTCAACGTGTGCGTCCCTATCGTCTAGAGGCCTAGGAC
>JAYVOO010000346.1:0-5884 GCA_043757905.1 Oligoflexia bacterium | reverse complement strand
AAGAAGCCCAAGGTTCTCGAAGGGATTTACGGCGTACTGGATGAGATCGCCGATCCAAAGAGCACCGCCTGGAGCTTCGCCTACAACTTGACCGAAGGAACCGTTTACATTCGCACCAAGATCGCGACTGGCATCAAGAAAGTGCGGGTCAAAGACCTCGACTACTCATGCAAATCCGGATCAGTGCGGCTGGACATCAACAACCCGAGCACGGGCGACGTGACTGGCAAGCTCGATCACGACGGTAGTTTCGAAAACCCCAAGACCGGCAATTGGAATCCGCTCGTCGGTCTGGCCCACTTGCCTGACGCGATCATGGAAGGCATTGTCGGAATGACCAACGGCACGGACTGCATGGAATAGCGGCCTAGCGGCTTCGACTCGACAATTTCCCGTGCCACGTCGACAATAGGGGAATGAAGAACACAGCGCTGATCACCGGAGCATCCAATGGAATTGGACTGGAGCTCGCCCGCGTTTTTGCGACCCGGGGCCACAACCTGATTCTTGTTGCCCGCAGCCGCGATCGCCTCGAAGCCTTGAAGAAGGAGCTTGAAGCCGCGCACAAGGTGCAGGTCGAGTTCGTCGCCCAGGATCTCGGCCTGAGCGATTCCGCCCGCAAGCTCTTCGAGACCGTGAAGTCACGCGGCTGGGAAGTCGACTACCTCGTCAACAATGCGGGGTTCGGCGATTTCGGCGCGTTTCTCGAGACTTCCTGGCCCAAAGAAGACCAGATGATCCGCCTGAACGTGCTCACCCTCGTGGGGCTGACGAAGCATTTCTCGCAGGATATGGCAAAGCGGAAGCGCGGCAGGATCATGAACGTCGCCTCGACCGCGGCGTTCCAGCCCGGGCCGCTGATGGCCGTCTATTATGCGACCAAGGCTTTCGTCCTGCATTTCTCGGAAGCCATCAACGAAGAGTTCCGCGAACACGGTCTTAGTGTGACCGCTCTCTGTCCGGGCCCGACGCAGTCGGGCTTTCAAGACGCGGCCGCGATGGGTGAGTCGAGGCTCGTAAAGAACCGCAGGCTCCCGACCTCGGCCGACGTCGCTGGTTACGCCTACCGCTCGATGATGAAGGGCAAGGCCGTCGCTATCCACGGCTTGATGAACAAGATCCTGGCCTGGTCCGTGCGCTTCACCCCCCGCTTCGTGATCGTCAAGGTAGCGCGCTACATTCAAGAAAGCGTGAATTAGCCGGTTTGCACTCTCATCTTGGCGTTAGGTAAGTGTTTGAAATTAAATGATATCTATAAATTTATATTGTTGACTAAATTAGTACACTATTGTATCTTCGGGCGTGTTTTCTAAACGCCGCTTGGCAGCCTTTTTCTCGCTCTTCTCCTTGCTCTCGGCCTCAGCGCCGGCGGCTTCGCGAGTCGGCACGGCCAGCATCCACGCTTTCCGCCAGGTCTCGCGCGAAGGAATTCACGAGAAGGTCGTGCGCACTCAGTTGATCGAGGACGGCACCCACTTCCGTCCCCAGAACGTCGCTCTCGGAAAAGGAGAGAGCGTGCTCGCCCGCGGTGAAAAATTTCCCCTCGAACTCATGTTCCAGCGCGGCTTCATCTCGAAAGAGCAATACGAGTTTTTCCAGAGCGTCGGGAGCAAGCTAGATCCTGACCAGATTCAATTCTACGAGTTCAACCGCTGGTACACGGCGATCGAAGCGGCGCGGAAGTTCGAGTCCATCCCAACCCACTGGGTCTCAGAGGCAGAACTCGGCCAGGAAGGGATGCTCCTGAACATCCGCCGCGGCTTCCTCTGGAGCGTAAGCGGGCAGGTACTCGACCCAGAGTTTCGGCCAGGCAATCCTCAGCGCTGGGTGCGGCGGAGGCTGGCCATCGAGTACGCTCCCGAATTCCACACGCTCCCCGAGTGGCCTTTTCCGACGGATGCGTTTGTCTTCGAATGGGGTCGGGCCGGGACTCTGGAAGCCGAGTCGCTGCCGCGTCTCGCTCAGCTCGCGATCATTCATAATGTGAACGAGGTGATCTCTCTCGGAGGCGACCTGTCAAAGGCCTGGGTCGTCGCCGGTGCATCAGACGAGGCGCATCTCCGGCTCTACCGGGACACTTACAAGTTCGAGGTATTCGGGCAAGTGCCGGGCAACACTTATCTGCGCCGGAGGCTAACTGACCTTGTCGCCGATCCACGCGTCGCTCCCCGAAAGACCTCGAAAAAAATCGCGCGGCTCGTGGAACTGGCGCGGGAAGCAGGAGTGTTGCGCCAGTCCTTGAGCGACTCGGACGCGATCCGATTTCTTTCCGAGCTAAAAACCCAAATGAAGGCCCCCTTGGACATTGAGCCGCTCGGAGGGCGCTCCGCCAAACGCTCGCCACCGATCTGGTTGCAGGACCGCTCGCACGCATTTTTGACGATCGCGCTCAAGCATCTGACTGACATCGGGCTTGCGCCGGTCAAGGAGAAGGTTTCGGAGTTCCTGCAGCAGCAGGCCTCGAGCGCGATACCCGTGCCCGAGCTGGACGATCGCGTGGCCGACCCCTCCCTCTGGGATCGGCGCAACTCGGTCTACCTGTCGGGGCTTGAGAGGTGGGTTGCCGCCAATCCGGCTGAAAACCCCCTCTATCCAGTCATCGCGGCGTTTCGCCATTACCTGAAACGACTGTCCGTCGTGGCGCCTGCTCATGTGCCATACTGGATGATCGAACCAAATCTCATTCACGCGCTCGAAGAAAGCCAAGTCATGGTAACGGTTTTTCTCAAGGACCAGAGGCTCGCGGAACGCATGCGCGAGCTCGGTGCGAGAGTCGAGCCCACGGAGATCGTCTGGGGCTTCAAGGGAAACTTCGAGGAGCGCGACTGGCGCAAGCTGGAGATGGTGCGGACGCCTGGCTGGCGCCTCGTACTCCGACCCACTGAGCTGATTTCGCTGGAGAGCCGATTTTTTCTTGGGAAAAAAGGCAATATCCAGGATGCCGCCCAGCTAGGCTATTGGCGCGCGCTCCTGGGATTGCACGAAGACCTGCTACTCTAGTGCACGCCGTCCGTGCCTTAGGTCAGTGGAGAACGGTTCCGATGCGTTCCGGGTGAAAACTCTTCTGGCCGTCCGAGAAACTGAACCAAAGCGAGAGCCAGATGACCATGGCCTTGCCCTTAACGTTCTTGTAGGGCACGAAGCCCCAGAAGCGCGAGTCGTTCGAGCGGTCACGGTTGTCGCCCATCACAAAGAGGCTCTCGGCCGGCACCGTGATCGGGCCGTGGTTTTCGCCGAGGTACTCATCCTTGTTAAAGATGATCGTGTGATCGACCGGCTTCAGATGCTCGGTATAGACCTCGGAGTTGGCGACCGTGTACTCAGGGCTTTCCAAAGGCTTCAGGATCGCTTCGGCTGCAGGGCCCGTGACGGGGTCGCGCTCGATTTTCTTCTGGTTAATATAGAGCACCTTGTCGCGGATCTCGATCGTGTCGCCTGGAACGCCGATCACACGCTTGATATAGTAGAGGCTCTCGTCGCGGGGGAACTTGAAGACGATGATGTCGCCGCGCGAAGGCGGGTCGCGATGAACCAGGAAAAGAGGAGCGTCGGTAAAATAGTCGACGAAGGGGAATTTGAAGCCATACGCAAACTTATTGACGAAAATATGGTCGCCGATGAAGAGCGTCGGGATCATCGAGCCGGATGGGATCTTGAACGCCTCGACCAAACTGTTGCGGATCGCCAGAACGATAATCAGCGCGGTTGCGAGCGACTGAAGATTCTGGATGAGCCACTTCTTGCGCGAGAGCGGTGGCTGGCTGGGCTGCGTGGGGTCGGTACTAATCTCGGTCATAGCCTTTCTACGATACTCTCTCCGCACATCAAGTTATAGGATAAAATAGATGAAGACCCTGGACCGTTATCTCACTTTCCTGTTTGTCGGGAATTTTCTGCTGGCGCTGATCGCGCTGGCCTCCCTCTTCGAGTTTCAGGCGCTCCTTGGGGACCTCATCCAAAAAACCTATCCCGCCGAGCAGGTGATCATTTTCAACCTTCTCGATCTCCCGAAGATCCTGGTCCAAATGAGCGCGCCCGCCGTCCTCATCGGAACGGTGATGACTCTTTCGGCGCTCACGCGCACCAACGAGCTGATTGCCTGCTTCTCGCTCGGGGTCGGCCTCCGGCGAATCACCCTGCTCTTTCTCTCGATCGTCTTCATCATCTCCTGCCTTGTGCTCATCCTCCAGGACCGGATCCTGCCCCCCACCTACAAGCGCCGCCAGACCTACTATTGGCGCGAGATGATGAAGCGGCCCGATTTCTTCCTCGACATCAAACAGGACAAGATCTGGTACCGCTCGCGGAATCTCATCTACAACCTCCGGCGCTTCGACGCCGTCTCGAAACGCATCTACGGGATGGCGGTCTACACGTTCGACGACGACTTCAACCTGCTGCAGCTCGTGGAAGCCGAGGGCGCGGAGTACACGACCGGCGGCTGGCGGCTAAACAACGGCACCGTTACCGTATTTGCCGCGAATGACCCCTTCCCACAGACGAAACGATTCAAGACGAAGGATCTCGTCATCGCCGAGACGCCGCGCGAATTCCAGGAGATCGAGAAAGAGGTCGAGGGCCTCCGGCTGAAGGAGCTCTACCGCTACATCGCGCACGTGAAGGAGACCGGCGCCGACACCAAGTCCTTCGAGGTGACGTTCCACTCGCGCATTAGCCTGAGCTTCATCCCAGTCGTCATGTGCATCCTTGGAATTCCTTTCTCCACGCGCAGCAGACGGGAAGGCGGCGCCGCCAAGGACCTTGGGCTTTGCCTCGGAATCACCTTTTTTTATTGGCTTTTCTATTCGGTGGGATTATCCCTGGGAGCCAATGGTGCGCTGCCGCCTTGGCTCGCCGCATGGCTTCCGAGCACAATCTTCGCGGCCGCAGCGGTGGGGCTCATCGCTCGAACGAAGCGGTAAAATTTCCAGGAAATCATGGCCAAGCTCAAGATCTTCAGCTTCCCCGACCTGGTCCTCACGCAGCTGGCGAAACCGATCGCTCGCGTGGAGAAATCCTATTTCAAGCTGGCCGACGACATGCTCGAGACGATGTATGAGGCACCCGGCATCGGCCTTGCCGCCAACCAAGTGGGCATCCTCGAGCGCATTCTGGTGCTTGATACCGAATATGATTACGACGAACCTGAGGAAGGCCCCGGCGTCATCACCAACAAGAAGCCCAAAATCATCATCAACCCCGAGATCATCCACCGCGAGGGCAAGATTCAGATCGCCGAGGGCTGCCTTTCCGTTCCCGAATATTCGGCCGAGATCCCGCGATCGGAAAAGATCAAGCTGCAGTACCAGGACATCGACGGCAAGAGCCACGTGATCAGCCTCGAGGGCCTGGCCGCGGTCGCCATCCAACATGAGATGGATCACTTGGACGGCAAGCTCTTCATCGATCGTCTCAGCCCAATGAAAAAGGAGTTGATCCGCAAAAGACTCCGGAAAGAGCGCATCGAGCGCGAAAACGATGAGCTGGCCCTGCTTACTTCTTCCAAAAAGGGCAAAAAGAAGGGATTCTGAGCCCGATGTTAAATGTCGTATTCATGGGCACGCCCGACTTCGCGGTGCCGGCCCTGAAAGCCATACACTCTTCGCACCGGGTGCTTGCGGTCTACACTCAACCAGACCGGCCCGTCGGACGCGGCTTGGAGCTGCGCTCCTCGCCGGTGAAAAAACTCGCGCTCGCGCTCGGGCTCGAGGTGCGCCAGCCCGACAAACTCTCGCAGCTGGGCGTTTTCGAGGAGCTCGCGGCCTTCAGGCCCGACATCATCGTCGTCGTGGCCTACGGCCAGATCCTCCGGCAGAACGTACTCGATCTTCCGCGCCTGGGTTGCATCAATATTCACTCATCGCTGCTGCCGCGCTGGCGGGGG
>JAYVOO010000345.1:0-1620 GCA_043757905.1 Oligoflexia bacterium | reverse complement strand
TGGGATGAGCGAACCCGCAAATGGTATCCTCTGGCGCTCCGGATTATGCTCAAGCTAATGACTGACACGGAGCCCGCCGAATTCGCCACCGAGCTGCTCCTGCCCTTCACTTCACCTCCCATGCGCGAATCGGCCGACCCCGAGAAAACTTTGCACCTCATCGCGCCCGAGGCGCTCCGGCTCAGGCCAACAGTGGAAGCGTTCCATCATTTCTTCGAGATTTGCGGCGCCCGGCGATTCGCGCGCGTGATGACGGCGCTGCCCGTGCCGACAACCGAGACCGCCCGAGACTTGATTCTCGACTTCACCCGAGAGGAGATTCTCGAAGCCGCGTCTTTTCACGGCGACATCGGTCAGGCAAGTCAATCGCTCGACAATCGAGCGGCCGGCGAGCAAGCGCTGGTTTTTTCCGACGCCGAGAGCGCTCGCGAGGAGCTAAGAAAACTTGGCACGGATTACCTCAAGCGATTCGGCTTCAAGTTCCTGATCTCCGCTCAGGGCAAGGCCTCGACTGAGCTCAAAGCCGCGCTTCAAGCCCGATTGAAGAACGACGAAGCCACCGAGCTTGCGAACGCGCGCACCGCGCTTTGGGAGATCTCTGAGAAGCGCATGCCCGCGCTCGAGAATCCCTTGGCCGCGAGCCTGAAGGAATTCGGCCTGCAAGGCGCGAGCATCGCGATCAACTCGGGAGTCCAAGTCCTCTCCGTCGGGGCGGTGAGCGAAAAGACGCTCTTTCAGATTGCGTCGCTCAGTAAGACCGTAGCCAGCGCGTTTGCTCTCGAATACTTCCGCAAACGCGGCATCCCGCTCGACTCCTCCGTCAATGTGCTCCTGGCTGGCACGCGCTCGCCCTTCCGCATCCCCGGCGAGAAAGGCGGAGAGGTCCAGCTCGCGCATTGCCTGAACCACTCCGCGCTGAACATGCATTACGTGAAAGGGATCGCGACTCACGAAAGGCCGGAGTCTTTCCGCATGCCCACGGCACTTGAGCTCCTGCAAGGGGCTGAGGGTTACGCTCCACTGGAAGTGCGCGATCAACCGGGCAAGACCTTCGGCTACTCGGGCGGCGGATTCATCGTGATCGAGCACCTGATTCAAGCGATCGAAGAGTCAAAGGGCGGCGGGCTGGAGCGCCTCACCCAGGACTTTCTGGCGGCCCTTGGAATCGACGACTTCACTTTTGATCCGCTCGGACGGCCGGGCGACATGGTCGCGACCGGACACTTCGACTCAGGCCAGGCCGTGCCCAGTGGGCGCCTGCACTTTCCGGCATTCGCCGCAGGCGCGCTCGCCACGAGCGGCGCGGTTGCGCGTTTTCTCGAGCATCTCACGCGCGCCTTCCATTCCCTGGAGGGCAGCGGCCCGATCTCGCATGACACCGCCGTCCTGATGCTCCAGGGCCGCGATCTCGGAAGCCGCGCGTTCATGGGCTGCTCCATGGGGCTAGGGGTTTTCACGCTTGAAGCCGGCGCGAACCGCTTCGCTGTTCATCAGGGGGCGAACGAGGGATTCCGCGCGCTCTTCCTGCACTGCACGAGTGGACCCGACCAGGGCAAAGGTTTTGTCATCCTCTGCAACGGCGACAACCGCGCGGTGCCGTACATCGCGCGCACGGCTCAG
>JAYVOO010000344.1:0-5886 GCA_043757905.1 Oligoflexia bacterium | reverse complement strand
GCCGCATCGATAACCAGCTGCGTGGCCGCGCCGGACGCCAAGGTGACCCGGGTGAAAGCCGCTTCTACCTGTCGCTCGACGACGATCTGATGCGTATTTTCGGGACGGTCAATATCGCGCGCTTCATGGAAGAAGACATGCCGATCGAGCACCGCTGGATCACCAAAGCGATCGAGAACGCCCAGCGCAAGGTCGAAGGCCATAACTACGATATCCGGAAGCACCTGCTGGAATACGACGACGTCATGAACCAGCAGCGCAAGGTTGTCTACGCCTGGAGAAAAGAGGTCCTTTCGAGGACCGACTTGAAGGGGATGATCCGCTCGATGAGCGAGGAGCTGGCCGTTGCCATCTCGCAGGACTTCTTCCCGAACGGGAAGCTGAAGAAGACTGGAGGCCGGGCCTCTCTCGATGAAAAGGAATTGAACGACGCCCTGCGCGTCACTTTCCAGATTGACGCCTCGGTGAAGGAAAAGGACATCCAGCCCTTCAACGACAAGGGTCTGACCAGGCTCATCATGGAGCTGACGGATAAAGCTTACGCTTTAAAAGAGAGCTCTTTAGGTCAAGAGAATGTCCGCCAGCTCGAGAAGATGATTCTTCTCACGACGATTGACCAGCTCTGGAAAGACCACCTTCTCGCGATGGACCATCTCCGCGAAGGCGTCGGCCTCCAAGGCTACGGCCAGAAGGATCCCCTGATCGTCTATAAAAAAGAAGGCTTCCGCTTCTTCGAGATGATGATGAATCAGATTACGGGCGACGTCGTCCGCAAGCTCTTCGCCGTTCAGCTCGCCCAGGGCGCGGATCTGACCGCCGAAGACCTCGACGGAAACGAAGACATGGACGCAGCCGAAGAGGATACGAATCCCGGCATCCAGTACAACTTATCGGAAGACGGAAGCCTGGTGCCAGCCAAAGCTCAGGCATCGGCGTCAGCCGCGCCGGCCGCGCTCGATCTCTCCCATAGGATGCGCGAAAGGAACCCCAGTCAGATGAACCTCGGCCGGGGCCCCTCCCCCTCGGCAGCCGGTCCGTCGGGCAGCATTAGCGCTCACCCCGGCTTCGACGGTGGCTCAAGTGGGGTCGACCGCGTGGGCCGCAACGATCCTTGCCCGTGCGGGAGCGGCAAGAAATACAAGAAATGCCACGGCACCTGACCGGCCAGTCTCGTTATTTACCGCGATTCGACGGTAGCGCGTAATCGAGCTTTTGAACGCGGGCGTTCAGCCCGTGGTAGCGCTTCGTAACGACTTCAAAGATGCTTTCGTTTGCCGCGTGAAATCCGGGCTCGGTCACCGCGACCGCCTCGGCCGGCATGCGGGGAATCTCGGGCAAGCCCGGGTCGGTTGCGATTCCAGCGCGCGGCATGACTGCGAAGACATCGAAGCCACCGCCTGCGGCCTCGGGGGCGGGAGGCTTCGGCGCGTTGAGATCCATCCTACTTTGTACACCCAGCTCGGGCTCGCCGCCGAGAGGCCCGCCCGAGTGCACTGTCGCAGTCTGTGCTTTCAAGAAACGCAGGGCCGCGTCCGCGCGCGAAGGATGCTTCGAAGTCATCCACTGGGCGACTCTGGCGGGCGTGATCAGCAAAGTGGTCGAGACCAGCTCGTCATCCGAGATATTGAATTCCGCCTGCGCTGCCGAGAGGACAGCCCTCACCGCTTGCCCGTCGCGTGCAAGTGCCCGGCGCATGAAGGAATCGCCAGCCTCGGCGCAAGACAGCCGCCCTGGGATCGAATTCGTCACCTTCGAGGCGCAGGCGCTATAAAGCGGTGAGCCCGGTTCGCTTGCGGCCATCGCGCATGAAACGAGAGGGGCGGAGATCTTCACGCCCACGTAGAGCACCCATTCCCAGGGCGTATGCGCTCGAAACGCCTGGGTCTCGGCCAGTTCGTCATAAAGCTTCTGATTCTGCTGCATGATCTTTTCGTTCGAGGTTGCGACACTCGCGTTTAGGCCCGCAAGTTTCGACGCCTCGTGCGCGGTCACGCAAGCGCCCATGCCGACCGAGGAGACTTCCTCCATCTTGGCAATCTTGGCCGCGCTGGTGACCTTGCTTGAGCCGCCTTCCTCGTACTTGATGTCAATCGGCGACGCGTGATCTGTCGGAGTCGGTGACGGGCTCGCCGCCGCTTTCGGGCGCGGCGAAGCGGTGAAACCGTCGTCCATAAACGTATTGTCGTCGAGAAAATCGTCGCTGCCGGTGGGGGTCGCGGTCGGCATGTTTTCAGCCTTGAGCGCTTCGGCGAGATTCTCGTCGCTCTTCTTCTTCAACTCCGCGTTCGTCGCGGTGTCCTTGGCCGCTTGAGTGAGTGCCGGCGAGCCGCAGCTTTTTCCCTTGCCCGAGACTTCATCGATCTGTGCCTGGAGCGCCTCGCGGGACTCCTTCAATTCCGCGACCGCTTTCTTAGCCGCCCGCGAGTAAATCATGCAATGTGGCAGCATAAAGCCAGAGAATTTACCGGCCTTTCCCATCGTCCTCTCGATCGACTCCGCGTTCTCGACCATCTTCTCTTCCGCAGGCGACGTGTTCTGGTCCAACTGATCGACTTCCGCGTACTGAGTGTGTGTATCCGCCTGGTCGTTTGCGGTCTTGAAGCTTTCGTAAGGATCAGCCACGTCCTTGAAGATCAGGTAGATTTCCGGGCAGGCCCAATAACCCTTATCCGCCAATTTTTTGGCTTTCCGGACGGAGTCATAGAGAGTCCTGCGCGCGTCTTTCACTTCATTGATGTAGCTTGAACAGACTTTTCCGCAGAATCCCGCGATCGCGCTCCAGGCGTTCGCCGAAGCTGTGCCAGAGCTTTTGGCAGATTTCGCGAGCTCTATCGCATTGAGATAGGCCTGAGCCTGGCTGCTCGGCGCGTGGCTTGGAGACGGGCTCGGGATTGGCGACGGTGAGGCACCTTCCGCGCGCACGGATGCGCCTAACCCTGCCAGGAGCGCGAACAAAGCAACTGTGATGAGTTCCGACCCCTTCAATTTCAAGCTCGTTTCCCCATCTCTAGTTTAGCGGAGGCCGCCCCGACGCGAAATTGTGTCACCCGTGACATGGCGAGAAATGTGCTATCCTGAATAGGCCGTGGCTAAGGACGATAAGAAGAAAGACACCAAAGATCTGACGTATATCGGGTCCTTCCCGGGGATCTCGCACGATCATGAGTCGGCTGCGGTCGTGGTCGAAGCCACCCCAGACGGCAAAGAGCAGGTCACAAACCCTGACTTCAATCTCTCGACCGGCGGAGACGACGCGCTCTTCAGCACCGACTTCCCCGTTCAGATGAGCGAAGGATCGGCCGACGGAATCGATCTGTCACCGCCCGAGACGACGAAAAATCTAGAGATCCAGCTCTCAGACGGAATAAGGGGCCAGGATCCATCCATCGAAACGCCGCCCGAGGCGACCGGAACGCCGTCTGCGCTCAGCATGGATATCGCTAACGATCTGAACGAAGCGCAGACCGGCGCATTTCCCGATCAGAAGACTGACGTCAAAAGCAAAAATCCCTTCATGACGCCGCCCGACGAGTTCGGCGTCACCCTCCATTCGGCAACTCCGGCCCAAACCACGCGGCCCGCTTTCGTCATGCCGGCTCCCCAAGCGCCCGCGACACCTGAAGCACCCAAGGCAGTCGTCGCCGCCGCCTACCCTTTCAGCCTGCTCATTGAAGGCGCTTTGACTCTGAACGAGCAATTGCGCCTGACTGACCTCCTCAACCGCGAAAACATGGGTATCCGTGAGATCGACCTCGAGCCGCAATTCGAGTGTGACCGCGTGCTGATCCCAAGGATCAGCGAGTTCGCGGGCGTGCTGCTCGTACAAGCGCTCAGAGGCACTTCAGCGAAACTCGTCTTCGGACCCTCCGACTCGATCTTCTCGACCATTGATACGCGGGCCACTCCCGAAGACCGCGACGCGATGTCGGTCGCCACCAACGAGGCCGAACCTGTGATCGCGCCTCAGCAGGAAGAAACGGAAGACGATTCCACCCATCCAGCCGAACACCTGCCCATCACCCAGGAAGCGTCTCTTCCGGGGTTCGGCGTGATCGAGATCCTGGACGTCCTTACGGCCAGCACTTCACTTGAAGCCGAAGCGCTCGAAGCCGAGGGCGGTGGCGAGTACCAGCTCGTGGTGGAAGCACTTCAGCGCGAGCTCAAGTACAAGGCGAACCGAAAAGGCGCGACCGCGATCGTTTCATTCACGGTCTCGGCCATTCCGATCAGCTTCTCCAAGCGCTACCGAATTTCGGTAACCGGAACGGCCGTGCGCGCAAAAAAGCCTGCGACTGAAGCCGACGCCACCTCACCTGCCCTTTGGAGCTAGGCTGACGCAGCCTTTTGGCTTCTCGCTGCGGTCAGGCGATAGCCCGTGCCGGGAAGCGATTCGATGTAATGGCCGAGAGAACCCAGTTTTTTTCTCAGAGCGCAAATATGTGTATCCACCGTGCGGTCGAGGATATGAATGTTCTCGCCCCAGACGGCGGACAGGATCTGGTCGCGTGAGAAGACACGCTCAGGGTTGCGCGCCAAATATGCCAAGATCTTAAACTCGCGGCCCGTCAGCGCGATCTCGCGCTTCGACCCACCCTCCAGGCAGTAAGCGCGCTGCTCGGCCAGATGGATCGTGAGATCACCTAGGCTCATCGCTTCCACAGGTGCCTGCCTCTTTGTGCTCTTTTTAAGTTTCGCTTCGACGCGGGCGCGGAGCTCAAGCGGATTAAAAGGCTTCGAGATGTAATCTTCAGCGCCCAGGGAGAAGGCCGCGACTTTTGTTCCGACATCGGTGGTGCCCGTAAGAAGGATAACCGGGATGTCCGAAAGGCGCTCGTCTGACTGCAGGTAGCTCATGAATTCGAGACCGCCCCCATCCGGCAGGACCAGATCGAGAAGCAGAAGATCGTACTGTCGCTCAGCGAGAAGCGCCCGGCCCTGCGCTGCAGTTTCGGCGACAGTTAGCTCGATTTCCGCATTGGAAAACGCCTTTTTGACCATCAGCTGGTAGTCGACGGCGTCTTCGATGAGCAGGATAGATTTCATTCAATAAACCATCGGACAGTCGGCCGTAAAACTCAAGCAATCCCCTCCAAATTGGTCCCCCACCCCACCGCCGAATGTGTTATACTTTTGACATGGGGACGTCCTGGCTTCGACGGGAGTATTGAAGTCCCGGATGCATGTAGAGGTTGTCACTAGGCCTCTTAAAAAAAGTGGCAAAATGTATCAGCTAACACTGAATACGCAATGGCTGCCTAATAGTTAATTCTATCTAGGTACCACGTTCTACCGGGGTTCGCCCACTACGCCGGAACGAACGTCATTAATGTGGGCTAGTTCCCGGATCATCGCAGGCGGCCCGGGAGCGAAATAAATGTCTGCGGAGAGTACGGGAAGTTTGCTGATGGACGCCCCGGACTTAATCTAAACCATCAGATAAACATGTAGATTCTGGCGATAGATTGCTTTCGGACGTGGGTTCGATTCCCACCGTCTCCACCATTTAACCCAACCGGTGCCGCCCCCATTTGGGGGCGGTTTCTAAACCAGCAGAACCAAACAATAACCTAGGAGACCCGTAATCTTAGGCTCTGTCATGTGTGCGTTAGCAGAAATTAGTCGATATTAACCTGCTAGGTCACACTTCAGTCACACCTGAGTCACACGTTTTGAACCCCACCTCTCGCAAGTCTAAGCGCAGAGGTAGTTCTAAACGTGTAGACCGTTAATCCAGTTTGTTTTCAACAAAGTCGGGGTTTCTCGTCTACGTGAGTCACGCATACACACGTAGAAAGGGACTCTTATGTCTACAAGAAGCAATCAAAGACGATATTCGAATGGCTCTCGCACGCTCAAATTTTTGCGCGAGCAGGCTGGCCTCAGTAC
>JAYVOO010000343.1:0-1623 GCA_043757905.1 Oligoflexia bacterium | reverse complement strand
TTGTCTTTGAAGCCGTCGAAGTCGAAGCTCGTCGGTGCCCCGTTCTTGAACTTCACCTTCTCGCCCGTGAGAGAGCGCATGAGCGCGGTCTGGAGATTGGCATCGTAGCGGGCAATGATGTTCTTTCGGATCGGATCGGTGACCTCCATCACGATGGCGAACGCGTCGTCGACTTCCTTCGAGAAGTCCTTCTTGATCAGTGCCTGCCGCTGGAGCAGCTCGAGATACGCGCGCTTGGCGGCTTTCGCCGTGCCGAAGCGGTGGCGCCAAGGCTCCTCCGCGGTACAGAGACGCTTGTCGTTCTTGCATGCGTCGTCGCGCAGTTTCTGGACGGCGTCAGGCGTCAGGTCGAACTTCAAGTCGCTCGCGCAGAGGCCCGCGACAGCGGCAACCTTGGGCGCTTTCACGTCGGCGTAAGAGCGTCCAGGGATCGGGATGCCGTAAAAATCCTTCGGAGCAATCGCAGATGCTTTGGGGTCGACGCCGCAGAAAAAATCATTGATCCGGTCGGTGATATCGCCCATTTTGCCGCGCCAGTTGAGGGTGTTCTCCGTCCAGTTCTTGTCTTTCTCGTCCATGCCTTTGCCGAACCACGCGTAGGAGTAGTAGAGCTGGGTGACTTTCTCATCGAACTTGCCCATGAAGTCGGCGTGGTTGTACTGAACCACTTGCGCGTCCTGCAGCAGGCCGCGGCGGAACTCGTCCCAGGCGGCCTGGAGGGCCTCCGCCTTTTTGGCGGCATCGCTATCCGGTAGCGCGTAGATGTCTTGAGCTGGCTTCACTCCTTCGGCCGCGGGGGTCTTGCCGGCACCTCCGCTGAAGAGCGTCATGAGCGAGTTGAGATCGGGCGATTTCTCGTCGACCGCCATCGGAGCCTCAGATTTGGCGGCAGTTGCGGCGACGTTCACTGGCGCGGCAATAACGGCCTTCATCGCAGCTTCGAACTCGTCTTGAGCTTTCTGAAGGATCTGAAGCTTTTCACCCTTATGGAATGGGATGTTCTCGTAATGCCAGAGGTGATGGAAGAAAGGGCTGCCGAGATTCGCATATTCGAGGAACACCATCGATGAGAGCAGCCCTACTGCGATCTTCAGAGGGAGAAGCTTTACATTGCCAGCCGGGAGCTTTCCGGTGGCGAATTCCCACATCATGCGTGTGGCACTGCCACTGCCTTTCATGCGGTTCATCCCCTGGATGACCCAAGGCACGTCTTTGAAAGTGCCACGAAGGGCAGCACCGGCGGCTTTGGTCGTCAATGAGGATGCGAAGGCCGAGGCGATCAGGTTGGCGCCTTCCGGTGCCTGATCCCACCACCACTTCTTCTGACCGACGGTTTTTTCCATCAGCTTGAAGAAAAGCTCGCGCGATTTCTCGCTACGCACTTTGGCGTCGGGGTTCTTTAGCGCTTTGAACAGCTCCTCGCGAAGCGGATCGTACCAGATCGAATTAATCATCGTCTGCGCGGCCATGCCCGCAATCATTCCGAACTGCCCGCCGCCGTACATGACGGCTTTGCTCTTGCCAATGAGAGGCAGGACCATCAGCCCGCGATGGGCGGCATTGGCGATGCCCATGAAGGCGACGAAGCCCACATGGCCGGGAATGCTTTCCTCGCCCCAGAGA
>JAYVOO010000342.1:0-1624 GCA_043757905.1 Oligoflexia bacterium | reverse complement strand
TATAGCTGTGAATGTGAAGTCATCGAATAAATTAAAGCTCAGACTCCCTTTTCGCATTCTGGAGTCGGCGAAATTAGAAAGGGAACAGCAATTTCCCTGTCAGGCAATTCAGCCGTCTCAGGTTGAGGGGGTCAAATGAAACCCGGATTCTTTCGCGGCGGAAATACATGGGACTGGAGTCATCCGCAGCGTAGGAGCGATTTTTGGATGAATCGAGCATACTTTAATTCCGGGCGAGACCTAGTTCGCTGGGCAAGAGAATTTCGTGAACGTGCAAGTCGAATTCTTGATGTAGGCTGCGGGTCAGGCTTAGTCCTTGAGCACTTAATGCGAGAGCAACTTTTATTTGAAGAGTATTTTGGCGTGGATCCAAGTGCGGCTGGCATCCAGCTACTTCAAGCTCGTGCGGTTCGATGGAAACAGTTGAACTCTGTAAGGACCGCAGAACTTACTGCTCAAGAAATTACAAAATCAGATCAGGGCGAATTCGATTTAATTTTTTCACATTTCTCGCTTTATTTAATTCCGGAAAAAGTCGAGCGTGCAAAAGCATTGGACAATATTCGCAATTGCTTAACGCCGGGAGGGAGACTTTATTTGGGTCTTCCCATGGATAACTACAGCGCAAAAGATATTTGTATTGAGTGCTTTAGGAGCGAATTAGTTGACGAGGATTTCCCATTTCCGTTGAGACTGCTCCGCGCCGCTCTGCTGGTGCCTTACCAGTTTCGAAACGTCGTCAAGCCGATAGAAGAAAAGGTTAAGGGCGGTGTTTTCGTGGGGTTTACTGAAAGTGGAGTTGAAGAGGAAGTTAGAGCGGCTGGCTTACAGGTATTGGAGATTCGGCGAGCTTATGGTGGTTGTGGCGTCCATGTGGTGGCCATAAGGCCTGGATGATATCGGGTTTTTGATTAGAGGCAAACCACCGTTCCCGCTGGATAAATCAAACCCGGGTGGTACCCTTGACCCAGATGTCCGAGGGGAAAAACTTACCAGCCGCTCCCGGCGGCAGCCATCCTGCGATCCGTTTCGAGTCGATCCCGATCGTCGAGGGGCCGCTCTCCACGTTGAACGAGGTCAGGCCCCAGATCATCTCGGATGTGGTGAAGCGGACAGAGGCGGATTTCACGCATGCGCCGCTCGATACGTTGCTGGGCGAGGCGCTTTATGCCGAGCGCTTCCGGCTGAAGCGTAACCGCCCCAATCTCTTCACGAAGGCTCGGGCCAAGGGAGATAGCGTGCTTTGGCATGAGATTCAGTCGGGGCTCTTGCACCCGGCCGCTCAGGTCGATCGCAAGCTGCTATTGGAAAAGGTGGTCTCTCACTACAGCGAAGAGATTGCCGGACGTTTCGATCCGAAGGTCTATAAGTTTGCAACGCGTGCGGTACCTTGGGGCTTTAACTGGCTCTTAAACGCAGCAAGCGTCAAGCACGTCCGGCCTTGGGGGATGGCGCGCTTGCTCGAATCCCGTCTCAAGATCACGGGCGAAGTGTCGCATCTTCAGAAGCTTGCGGGCCGGGGTACGATTCTAATGGTGCCGACCCATCAGAGCAACATCGACAGCATTCTGATCGGCTACATCATCTATCTGATGTCGTTGCCGCCCTTCTCGTATGGCGCTGG
>JAYVOO010000341.1:0-5903 GCA_043757905.1 Oligoflexia bacterium | reverse complement strand
CGGAAAGGCCCAAACGCGCGATGCAAAGGCCGCCCAACGCCGGGCCCAATACCGCGCCAAGGCTTGAGCGCAGGCTTCCCAACGCCGCGATCGCTGGCAGTTCGTCCGTGCGCACGAGCAGCGGCGAGAGCGCCTCGAGCGCCGGCCGGTGAAACCCGTTCAACGCGGACATCGCGGCCGAGACGACGAAAATGAGAAGGACGCTCGGGCTCGACGAGGCCGCGTTCGCGAGCAAAGCAAGCGAGCCCACGGCAAGAAGGCACTCGGACGCAAGCAGGAGCTTGCGCCGGTCCATCGAGTCCGCGAGCGCTCCTCCCCAGAGCGCAGCGAGAAGTAGCGGAACGAGCTGGACCGACCCTAGCAGGCCCACCTTCCAGGACGAATGCGTCAGCTCGTAGAGCTGGAACGGTACGGCCACAAAGGTCATCATGCTCCCGAGGAACGAGACGAGCTGGCCGATAAAAAGCAGGCGGAACTCGCGGTTTGTCCGCAAAGGTCGGATGTTCAGGAGCATCCCGGGAGCTTACAGCGGAATCAGCCGGTTTTCGAGCCCGTCCCCTTTTCTTCAGGCGGTTTGTGCTTTTCGATCACGCCCGGCTCGAGCTGATGCCGGAGCCAGATGCGCTCGACGATCGGATAGGATGCGACAATTGGCAGGATCAGAATGGCGCCCGGAATCCCGGCCACCATTCCGCCTGCGAGCAGGCTGATCAGCACCACGAGAGTCGAGAGTCGAAGCTTGTTGCCGTAAATCTTGGGCACGATGAAATAGTTCTCGATCCCGTGGTAGACGAGGTAGGCGCCCAGCACGCCGCCCGCGGCGGTCGGCGACACGGTGAGCGCGAGCAGAAAAGCCGGGATCGTCGACAGGAAGAAGCCGATAATGGGCAGGATGTCGAAAACCCCCGCCAGCACCGCCAGCATCAGCGCGCCTGGGACTTTCAAAAGGATCAGTACAACGAAGGCGAAAACAGAGACCAGGAGCGAGGTGATCAGCTGCCCGCCCACGTAAGCCGAGATGACCTCCGAGACCTCGTTCGCGGTCCGCTGCAACTTGACGCGATTCTGCGGCGTGAAGAACGCCACGATCCACTCATAGGTGCGCGCGCCTTCGGCCATCAGGTAAATCGAGAGCGTCAGCATCAGCACGAGCTGCGAGACTCCTCCGATGGCCATTCCCCCAACGGTCATGAGGTGCTCCGGGACATTCGCGGTCACGGAATTGCCCGAGGTCGAGAGCGCCTGCTGGAGCGTGGGCCGCACGAGCTGCCCCGAAGGCATCGAATGAAGAAGCTCGGCCCTCATTCGCGGCCAGTCGTTGACGACTGCGGTGATCTGAGCGACCAGTTCTGGGATCAACAACCCGAAAGAGACCGCCACACCTCCGACCAAACTCAGAGAGACGAGAGTGGTCGCGGCCCATAGAGGCATCCGGCGCGCAAGCCAGGCCCGAAACGGCGTAAGGGTCACCGCGATCAGAATCGCCATGAAGAGCAAGATCACCATCGGCCAAAGGTGAATCGCGCAAAATACCACGAGCGCGGCGACAAACACCTTCAGGAACGTGCGAAATGGGATCTCAAGCTCCACAGAACGCTTTTCTCGATCTCGATCTTTATCCATGCCGTGGCGTGTGCAAACTACGCTCCAATCTTAGCCCTAAAGTCACCAAGGGAGACTGTCCCCTTCGAAATCATAAAAATGCCCGCTCTGATCGCGCGTCGCCGTCAACCCGATCTTCAGGATCCCGCTGGCCGACTCATCGACGGTCGTCGGGGCGTCCTCGCCCCCCATGCGGGTCTGCACCCATCCGGGGTGAACGACCACGCTCGTGATGCCCGGGAAGTCGATGGAGAAGCTCTTATTGAACATGTTCAGGGCGGTCTTGGACATGCGGTAAGCGTACGAGCCGCCACTGCCGTTATCGCCGATCGAGCCCATTAAGCTCGTGATGTGCACTACGCGCGGCTCCTTGCTCCGACTTAAGCCAGGCAGAAGCGCACGAGTCACACGCATTGGAGAAATCGAGTTAATCGCGAAGCTGTCGACCACCTTCGAGAGGGGAAGGCCCTCAAAACCGTTCTCCATGTCGAGGTAAGCACCCGCGTTGTTGATCAGGAGATCGACCGGGGTGCTTGCGCCGAGCTTCTTCGCGAAGTCCTCGACTGCGTCATCTGAGAGCACATCGACCGCGAAGACCGCAAGTTGCCCCGAATACTTCGACTTCAACAGCTGTAGCTCTCGCGAGTCATCCGGATGCCGCGCGAGCGCAGTCACCCGATGCCCCTGCTCGAGTGCGAGGCGCGCCAGCCCGAGCCCGATACCGCGACTGCTCCCGGTCACGACGATTTGCTTGCTCACGAATTCTCTCCTTTGCTCAGTGCGAGCAGGTGATCGATCCGTAAACTCTCGGCGAATGAACCAACCCGGCGAACTGGCCGAACGGATCGATCGCCGGATAAACCGAATTCCAATTGGGCGCCTTCTCGAGCTCGGCCCACTGAAAGTTGAAGAACCCATAGAGCATGCAGATGCCGCCACCTTCGAAGTCGGCGTCTTCCGACTTGTCCCGCGCGATCGGATAGTCCTTGCCCTGGTACATGAACTGGGGCTCGACGAGAGTGACGGACCCGTCGTCGTTCGTCACCGCGTGATCGTAATTCGTGCTGGCCGCGCGGGCCGGGTGCGGAACGAACGCAATGGCGGAAAAAACAAGAACCGAGAGGGCGAAACCATGCAATTGGGAACGGGTGGCGAGTTTCATTCCGAATTCTTATCAAGCCAGAGCCAAGCGTTCCAGATGAAACTCCGGGCCGGGCGCGTCAGTTCGGCTCGACGCGGATCTCGCCGCCGCCCTTTTTGACGCTGACCACGAGGTCCGCCGACGCGCGATTACGCGCCTGGCGTACGTGGTTCTGGAAATCACTGCTTCCAGCCTTCAGCTCGGAAAAGACGCGCGTCTCTTTGGGAGCCTTCACCTCCAGCTCACCGGATCCGACCAGTGCCTCGAGACGGCGTTGAAAACGCCCTTTGGCGCGCTTCGGATAGAAGAGAGCAACCTTTCCAGTTCCGACGTCAATTTTCACGAGCTGGCTCTCGACACCTCGGACATCAAGGCTGCCGGAGCTCGCTGAAAGCTCGATCCGCTTCAGATCCCTCGGCAGAGTCAGCTGGACCGAGACTTCACACGGAGTCTGGATGAAGCGGTGGGTATTCATCCTGGCTTCGATGACCAGCGTGGCCCCTTCCAACTCCGCGCTGAAGAGGCAATGGCGCTGATCGAAATGGATGTAACGGGCCTCGACGCTGACTTCGCTCCCAGTCACCACGGTAGCCTTACCGGCCCCGATCCTGAGCTTTACGGCTTGGACGCGGCGGGAGTCGAACTTGCGTTCGTACTCGACCGCGCGCGCAGGAGACGAGGAGGCCATCGCGAATGCGAGAAGGAGCGCCGCGGCCGTGGACTTCGAGCCCCACTTCGCCTTAATCGCGCCAAAGAGCATCGGGAGAATCGAGACGAAGATGACCAGCACAATGATCCGGTCCAGGCTTTTGGCGAGAGGAGTCTGTCCGAGATAAAACCCGATCCACAGAAGCGAGCTGATCCACAGGATGCCACCGGCGATGTCCCACAGCACGAACTTCCGGTAAGGCATGCGCGCCATTCCGGCCACGAACGGAACGAATGTTCGAACGATTGGGATATACCGCGCCGCCACGACCGATAGTCCTCCATAGCGCTCGTAAAACGCGTGCGCCGCCTGCAGGTGCTTTTTCTTGAAGAGGCGCGAATCTGGGCGTTTCCAGACCGACACTCCCGCGCGGTTTCCAAGCCAATATCCCGTTTGATTGCCGATCGTCGCGGCGAGGATTAGAATCAAGTTCAGGAAGCCGATCTGCAACTCCGGTACATGGTTCGGATTCAAGGGGTTCGCGAGCACTCCCGCGGTGATGAGTAGCGAGTCTCCCGGCAGGAAAAAACCGACGAGCAAGCCGGTTTCCGCGAAGACGATGAGTGGAAGCACCAGAAGGCCCCCCGCACCGATGATCCGCGCGATGCCTTCGGCGGAGTGAAGCTGCCGGACCCAGTTCATGAATTCTGCCATGAAAAATGGCTATCATGCATCGGGTCTACGCGCACTCAGGAACTCAGAGGCCGGGGGTTCCAGGCTGCGCGGGCTCGGAGAGGGCGACGGGTTTCGCTTCGGCGAGAATCTCCGTGAACTTTCCGTCGGGCCGGATGAGCTTGATCCGCAGCCAGTCGCCGACCGTGTCCTTGATCCGCTCGCCAGCCGCTGGTCGGCGGCGCGCGAGGGACTCGCTACCTGGCTCTTTTACGACAAGAGCGAGGAAAGCGTCTTCTCGAATACCAAGAGCCTGATGGTGATCTATCCTCACAAAGAGGCTGAATCGCGGCCGTACTCTTACGCTTACTCGGTCGGATCGTCCGCGAAGGTCGATCTGATGCTTCCAAAGTGGAGAGAGCTCGACGGCCTCGCCTCCGACCGCGCGTATTCGCGCCAGGACCTGGGCTTCAACGAAGTGACGGGAATGGGCACGACTCCTACCGCTGGCGCCGATCTCAGCCTGGCCTACGAGCGTATCAAGAACGCGGTCGACCGCCACACCGACTGGTACGCCTCCGGTTACGACGACCGCAAGCACTGGATGCTCGTGTTCCGCGTGAAGAAGGCCGACTGGTACACCACCCAGCGCATGGCCAACTCCGAGCCGATCGATCTGGGCCGCATGTGGTTCGACGAAACTTCCTTCGGCACCACGGGCTTGGCCAAGGGCGAGCACGCCTGGGACCGCCTGGGCACGGCGCTCGAAGGCGAGTACGACTCGATCGTGTACCTGCACAACATCACCAAGAGCCATGAAATCCTCGATGACGGCATCGTCGGGAATCCCTAAGGATTCAATAGCGCCGTCGCGGGAAGCTCGTTCGGCTTTTGCGTGATGGGCGCTGCTGCGGGGCTAGTGCGAGGCTCGTTCGTTTTCTGCGCGGCGATTCGATGGTGGACAGGGAGCGGGAAGAGCGGCGAGGGAACGCGCGCGTGCGATCACAGCCACTCAAACCGAAGTCAGGCTCGTCTTGAATGAGGCTCTCATGAAGAAACTTGAGCGCCTGAAGTCGCTCCTTTCGCATCAGCTCAAAGATCAGTCGACCGCTGTACTTCTCGAGAAGCTTGCCGATATCGCACTGAAGAAGCTCGACCCGGAATTGAAGTGCGAGAAGACCGTGAAGAACGTCCAGCAACAGTCTGCTGGCGTCGAACCGGAGACGTCACACGTTTCGGCGCCGAAATCACCCAGCGATCAACTCATCCGTTACATCCCGGCTCCGATTAAGCGGGCGATCTGGCGCAGGAATCAGGGACAATGCTCGGCAATCGACCCGAAGTCCAAACGCCGGTGTGCGTCGCGCAGATTTCTCAAGATCGATCACATCGAGCCGTTCGCGCACGGCGGCTCGAGTACCGATCCATCCAACTTGAGATTGCTTTGCCAAGCTCACAACCAGGCTCGCGCCGGCAGGAAGTCCGAGATCAACGTGCCGCCGGGACACCGGTGCCGGCGCAAGCAATTAAAAGGCCCAGCGCAGGCAACGAATCGGACGGGCCCCATGTTCTAGCGCGGAGCTTCGGTCAGCGCGGGTCGCCAACGACCTTGCGCTTGAGTGTGATCAACTTACCGGCGCGCTTCACTTTCAGCGCATGGATCTTGGAGCCGTCTTTCAGGAGCTTTTCCTGGGCCTGGAGGTTATCCGTGAATTTCACGCCGTCGATTTCCTGGATCACGTCGCCGTTGCGCATGCCGAACTCCCGCCCGGGAAGCACAAGCGCGCGACCGTCTGTGATACCCAGGGGCCGGGTGGATGGAATAGGATTCAAACCTTC
>JAYVOO010000340.1:0-5917 GCA_043757905.1 Oligoflexia bacterium | reverse complement strand
GGAGCGCCAATTAGGCTGATCGTAATCCAAGTAGTGGTTTTTTTTGGAACTTGAAAAGAACCTCCCCAGTCAGTGCCTCGATAAAGGAAAAAACAAATCAAAAGAGAAGGCAGTCGTACTTCGGCCAGAATAGCTAGCGACGGAGCAAATGACTGTAAGAATTGAAAAATAATTTTATCAACATATTGAATAAGACCTATAGAAAGGACCAAAATACCTAAAAGAAAAAAACGAAATTTCACAGCTTTTTTTCATTGGAAGATGACATTTAGGCCGCTTTTTTAACTCTAATCTCTGCGGTTAAGCCTACGGCCTCGACCAATCTAAGAATTCTATCGAGAGTAACTTTCTGCAGGCTGCCCGAAAGAATGCCAGTTACAGCGGATCTTGGAAGAGAAGATTTTTTAGCGATCTCAGAATGAGTGTAACCTCCCTTTTCAACAGCCTTAAGAATCGCATCAATAAGCTCAGTTTTTAGAACAGCTTCAAGGGCTCGACTCTTTGATATTCCGAGCTTCTTAGCAGTTTCATTTGTGGTTGATGGCTTCATTTTAAAATCCTTTTCAGCCTTACTGTGGCGGTTTCTATATTTTGCTGCGGAGTTGCCTGGCTTTTCTTTTTAAACGCATGAATAAGCCAAATGCGACCTGCTCCTGCCAACCAATAGACTACTCTGAAAATTCCGTTTTTATCTCAAAAGCGGAGCTCGTGAACTCCACTTCCAATCGAGGGCATAGGCCTAGAAAGTGGCATGCTGAGCATGTGACCCCTTTCTAGCCTCGCCACCGCATCAGCCAATTCTCCACGAAGCTCTTCCGGCCAATCGTTTAACTCGCGGCTGCATTGCTTTAGAATTTCAAGCATCTAATTTGGATGATGTCTCAAATATGAGACATTGTCAAGCCTTGTCTTTAGGCATCCCAACAGCGCCCGTTCGACCAGTGATCGAGTCGCGGCCCGCTAGTCAGTAAGTCTACGCATTTCGTATCAAGATCGTTTCAATCCCTGATTGGAATTCAAGACGGTGAGTCCGGTTTCGCCTGATTTAATGCCCTTTGAACCAGGTTGCTCGGGCTCGGATCAGACTTCGCATGCTAGCGATGATTCCGACTCAAATTTCCCTGAATCAAATTGAATCAAAGATCTTTCTCATTCGAGGCTGCAAAGTCATGTTCGAGCTGACGACAGAAGAGGCAGAGCCTTTGAAATTCCAAATTGGAATGTCAAAGATCTCTGGCCGCGGCGGCCGTTGGACCCTTCCTTTGGCTTTTACCCAGGAAGGGATAGCCATGCTATCGAGCGTGTTGCGAAGTCCCCAAGCGATCTCAGTCAATGTCGTAATCATGAGGACTTTTCTGAAACTCCGAGAACTACTCATCACCCACAAGGACCTCGCTCAAAGGCTAGATGCCCTGGAAGGTCGATATGATCGAAAGTTCAAGGCCATATTTGACGCAATTCGCGAACGGATGTCTGAGCGCGCGGTGCCCCGAAGGAGAATCATCGGACTCGCAAAGAAGGGCATCTAGCGCTGGGATTTCGACGCTATGCTTATAGTTCTTCGGCTTTACCAAATGCCCGCAGGCTCTGAGAGTCGCAGTCAGGAACACGGACCTTTTCGATGAGGCTCCAGATCAATGTTTCTCCGCTTCTCCGCTTCTCCGTCGTCCGCAGTCCGTTTGAATAAGCCTTCACGGCCAGAGAGAGCTTAGGGGATTTCTTCAGTTTCGCGAGAAAGTTCATCGGCCATAAGCGACCTCACCCGGTTGTGTGCACCACGCATGAGCCGCAGATTGTCGAGCGTGGCCAATCCGCCTCGGGCGAACGGGCGGATTTGATCCAGCTGCAGATAGCGCGTGGAAAGACATCGCCTGCCAGTGAATGGGCAGCGGTACTGGCAGCGGCCCTGATCCCTGACGAAGACAGCGCGTCTGTGTCGGGCAGGAATGTAGCGCGTCTCGGAGTGGGGTTTAAGCTGCTTTCGCGCGAAAGCCGTCTTCGGCGCCTGCCTCGCTTTCAGTTCCTTCGACGGATCGAGCATTTCCAGGTCCAGCTCGGCCAATTTCTCAAGGAGCTGAGCTTGGGTTCGAACTGGATGCGAGAGTAGAATCTGTAGTTTCTCGAGCTTGGCTAAGAGCTCGGGTGAGTGCACGACCGTGAGCGCTGCGCGGTCGCCGGGAAGCGGGCAAAATGTTTTTTGGACCAAGGTCGTGGCATTCGGATCCAACTCTGTGAGGATGCGTTCGCACTCGCCGGTGCTCCGGCCTTTTAGGCTTTCCGGAGCTTCCTGTTTATCGAGCATGAGCTCGGTCTTTTTGAAGAATGTCTGAGCCTGGGAGGCAGAGTTCACGGTAAGCTGGCCCGAATGGAGCGCCTCCTTCGCTTCTGGCACTGAACAGATGAGTCTCATCACCTCGATCTCGCGCTCCTTGCCGCGAAGGGAGGAAAGTCGAGCAAGAAGCTCTATGCCACTGACAGCCGAGAAATCGATTTTCGGTCGCCAGCAAGCTCGCTATTGTGCTCGATCCGGCTCTACGGGGGTTCAAGACAAGTCACCGATGAAAGTCTTGCTTGACCAAAGTAGAGCCTGTTTCAAGAGGATTTAAGAAGCGTTTGACCGAGAGAAAGAATTCATAAAAAAGTGCCGTCAAGAAAAAAGTAAGCCTGCTCGGTTTTTCCGCAGGACTTAGATCCCCTTTTTTGCGCTTTGTGCCGTTCCTGCTTTCGCGCGAAAGTGAATAGGGTCGCCTAGGGAGGCGTCGTGTGATTTGGGGATTGGCCCCGGTCCCGTCTTGTCGGCTCGTTTCTTAGGGAGTAAACTGGCCAACATGGCCAACACCCCGACATTCGACGTTCAGTCGCTGACTGAAGAGATCAAGCTACGCAGCCAGTTCATCGACGCGATCCTGGGAGAGGCTTCCAAGGTCGTCGTCGGTCAGAAGGTGCTTCTCGAGCGCCTGCTGATCGCGCTTCTCTGCGATGGCCACGTGCTGCTCGAGGGCCTGCCCGGCCTCGCCAAGACGCTCACGATCAAGACGCTCGCCGAGATCATGCACGTGAACTTCCAGCGCATCCAATTTACGCCGGATCTCCTGCCCGCGGATCTCGTCGGCACGATGATCTTCAACCAGAAGACAATGGAGTTCACCCCGCGCAAGGGCCCAATCTTCACGAACCTCGTGCTGGCCGACGAAATCAACCGGGCGCCGGCGAAGGTGCAGAGCGCGCTGCTCGAGGCGATGGGCGAAAGGCAGGTCACGATCGGCGAGACGACTTACCCGATGCAGGATCCCTTCATCGTGCTCGCGACCCAGAACCCGATCGAGCAGGAAGGCACGTACGCTTTGCCTGAAGCCCAACTCGACCGTTTCCTCTTCAAGGTCAAGGTGACCTATCCCACTCTGGCGGAAGAGAAGGCCGTCTTGAACCGGATGTCGGGCGTGGCGACTCCTAAGGCGAACAAGGTCTGCCATCCAAAGGACATCATGGACGGCCGTGAACTCTGCTCGCGCATCTATATGGACGAGAAGCTCAAGGATTACATTTTGGGCATCATCTTCGCTTCGCGCTTCCCGGAGAAAGCCGGGTTGCCCGCGCTCAAGAGCCAGATCCAGGTCGGCGCAAGCCCGCGCGCGACGATCGCGCTGGCCAAGGCTTCGCGCGCCAACGCGTTCATCCACCACCGCGGCTTCGTCACTCCGGAGGACGTCAAGTCGATCGCCTACGATGTTCTGCGCCATCGCATCCTCGTCACCTTCGAGGCCGAGGCCGACGGCGTGGACAGCGAGCAGATCGTGAGGAAGATCCTCGAACAGGTCGAAGTCCCGTAAGGGGTGAGTGTGCTGCCCGACGAAATTCTGAAAAAGGTCCGGCTGATCGAGATCACCACGCGCAAGGTGGTCGACACCCTCATGTCCGGTTCCTACAAGAGCCACTTCAAGGGCCACGGCGTGCAATTCTCCGAACATCGGCTCTATGTCGCCGGCGACGACGTCCGGCACATCGACTGGAAGGCCTCGGCCCGCGCGCGCGACCCGCTCGTCAAGAAGTATGAGGAAGAACGCGAGCTGACCGTCTTTCTAGTCGTTGATGTGTCCCACTCGGAGGGCTTCGGCTCGGGTACGAAGCTGAAGAGCCAGGTCGCGGCCGAGATTGCCGGCATGCTGGCCTACGCCGCTATCCATACGGGCGATAAAGTCGGCGCGCTGCTCTTCGCGGGCGCGGTCGAGAAGATCATTCCGCCGAAGAAGGGCAAGCAGCACATTCTGCGCATTATCCGCGACGTGCTGACCTACGAGCCTAAGCCTACGGCGGCGCGCGGTACGGATCTCAAGAGCGCGCTTGAATCCGCCGGCAGGATCATGAAGCACAGCGGAGTGATCTTCGTGTTGAGCGACTTCCTGGCCGAGAACTACGAGAGCGCGATCAAGCGCCTGGCCCGCAAGCATGATCTCGTCGGCGTGCGGATCGGCGACACGCGCGAGGCCGAGATCCCGGACGTCGGGCACGTGCTGGTGGTCGATCCGGAGACGAGCGAGGAGCGCTTCATCGATACTGGTTCTTACGCGTTCAAGGAATGGCTCAAGCAGTTTAAGCGCCAACACGAGGCGGCGATCGACAGCGCCTTCAAATATGGTCGGGCCGAGCTACTGCAGGTGAACGCCCGCGAGCAGTATGTCGACGCTGTCGTGCGCTTCTTCATGCGGCGGAACAGGAGGCGGTGATGGCAAGCGCGAAACCGTTTCCCGTCGCTTTCGCGGTTCTCCTTTTTGTCCTGTCCGGTCCGTTGGTTATCACGCACGCCGAATCAGAAACGGAACCCGCTCCGGAACTCTCGAACGAGCCCGTGGCGGCGGCGGCTGATCCAAGTTTCCTGCAGCTTCCGGCGCTCGACGTTGAATGGGTGAAGGCGTTCAACAAATCCGTGCGCGTCGGGGACCCACTCGAGCTCAAGGTCGTGAACGCTCCCGAGAGCGCGCAGTCGGTCGCGCATCCCGAGAGCCCGGATGCGCTGCAGGAGCAGGGCTGGGAAGTCCTGCCGCCCGAGAACCCGAGCGGGAAGGCTGCGCCGGGCGAGGTCTTCTTCGTCGCGACTCCCATCAAAAAGGGCACGCTGACGATCCCGTCGCTCGCGATCCGCGACGCCTCGGGAAAGCCGGTCGCGCGCACGAACCCGTTCTCCCTCGCGGTGGTGTCGGCGATCGCGGCCGACGACCCACATCCCGACAAGCCCGCGGATATTCGCCCGCCCGAGACATTGGCGTTTCCTTGGTGGATTGCGGGAGCAGCTGGAGCGGTGTTTCTTCTGCTCGGAGCCGTGGTCTTCTTCCTTTATAGGCGCATAAAAAGGGCCAAGTCAGGACCCGCGCCAGTTGCGCCCGCGAAGCCCGTAGCCTCAGAAGACGAGGAGGCTTACGAAGCGCTGATCGAGCTCGAGAAGCGGGGATTGCTCCTTCAGGGTCGCTTTAAACCGCACTATTTTCGCGTCTCGGAAATTCTCAAACACTACCTCGGTCGCCGCTACTCATTTGATGCATCGGAGTCCACTTCGAGCGAGCTGATCCGGCACCTGACCGAGCAGGAGCGCGCGGCGACGGTCAAGTTGATCGAAGAGCTTTTTCGGAGGCTCGATCTCGTCAAGTTCACCGATCATGTGCCAACTCCCCAGGAAGCAGAAACACTTGTGGGTGAAGCGCGTCAGCTGATCCGCCAGACCGCGCGCCCGGCACCGATCTTCCAGCCGCCACCCGGCGCGGGAAAGCCGGGCCATGCGGTTTAGCTCTTGGTGGTTTCTCCTGCTGCTCGCGCTGATCCCGCTGCTCTACCGCATGTGGAGCCGCCGGAACCGCCCCGCGCGGGTCATCTTTCCGCTCGCGATCCCTAAGAAGATCGGCACGCGCATGCCTACCTCGCTGCT
>JAYVOO010000339.1:0-1632 GCA_043757905.1 Oligoflexia bacterium | reverse complement strand
TCGAGCGGGAGGTGAGTTCGCTCGCGAACCACCACTTTAAGGACGAGCTAAGGGACGACAAGATGAGCTTCTCGTATAAAGTCGCGAGCGGCCCGTGCCCGACGACGAACGCGCTGAAAGTCATGCGCCAGGGCGGGCTGTTCCTCGAAGGCTCACTCCCCAAAGAGTAAGGTGAAGATTCCGACCGGTACTTTATCGGCCATCGGGAACCTGAGCCGGATCACTCGGTGGGTCGAAGGGAGCGCCGCGAGGACGTGATGCAGATCAGGTTTTAGTACCCGAAGCACTGCGCTTCCGTCCTCGTCGGTCGAAAGGTCGCTGAGGGAGATGGCGTCGTAAGGAGAAAGGTCATTCACCTCGACGATGATCTTCGCGGCCTTGTCGGACTGGGTCTGCGCGATGATCGAGAAGCGAGATGCGGGAGACTTGAAAACAAGCTCTGCTGTCGAATCATTGGTAATCAGTCGATCCGGAAGTTGCGCCCACTTACCGGAGATATGGAGCGAACCCGTGGCGACAGTCTCGGGCCGCGGGCCGGTGAAGGCCCCGACCAGGAACGGCTGGCCCGCCTCGATGAAGCCAGGTGCTGGGAACTTCGGCGAAGTCGATTTGCCTTTGTGTGATGACCCGAGCTCGATCCTCTGCACATCGTTTGGAAGCAGGCCAGACAGCTCAAGCGGAGGAACAAACGGCACGCCTGGATCCAGGATGCGAATGTAAGCCTGGAGCTTCTTCTCGACCTCATCCGACCAGTTTTTACCGTTGCTCGCGATCTGGACCTTGCCCTCGGCGAAAAGAACGAAGGCCGGAACTTCCCGAACCCCGAACGCCTCCGAGAGGTGGCCGGTCTTGTCGAGCACCATCACGCCCGGCATCTTGATCCCGGCGAACGCGGCGGCGGCCGCCTCAGCCGTGAAGAGCGTCGGATTCCAGGAGCAGTAGACAAACATCGTCCGCAGCTCGTGATCCTTGTACCGCCGATGCCATTCGCGCGCGATCAGCAGCGAGGTCTCGCCGCTGAACGACAGCGGATCCATCAGGTAGATGAGCCAACCGGACTTGGCGAACTCGGCGTCAAGCGGATGCGCGGTGGCCCTCTCGCCCTCCTTGACGGCAGCCAGCATCGGCTTGGAACCCAGCCAGAAAGGCGCAAGCTCCGTCCGCGCGAGATCAATCGCTTCTTCCAGCGTGAGCGGCTTTTCTTTCGGTGACCATGCCATCTTCGCTCAGCCCCGTGTCGCGATCTTGAGCTCGGGCCGGCGCGAGCGGGGCTTCAAGAGCGAGGCACACATCGCGAGGAAGGCGATGCAACCGGCGATGAATTGCGTAGCGTGCAGGGAGCCTACGAAATCCCCCGTCTGATCCATGCGCCAGGTGAAGATGCTCGTCGCCAGTCCCGTGCCTGTCACGAGGCCGAGGTTACGAACAGTCGCCAGCATGGCGGAGGCGACGCCCAACTTGTTGGGTGGTACGGCCCCCATGATGGAATTATTGTTCGGCGACTGGAAGAGCCCAGTCGCCAGGCCCATCACAGCGAGGCTCAGGATCACTTCGAGGCCATTCATCCCGGCGCGCACGCCCGAGCCGAAGACACCCGACATGAAGAAGAGGCCGATTGACCCGATGAGAGCG
>JAYVOO010000338.1:0-5952 GCA_043757905.1 Oligoflexia bacterium | reverse complement strand
TTTCATCTTCTCGGACCGCTCTGTGCAATCGGTCCCCTCGGTCCAGGAAGGTTTCGAATCCAATGGATTGGCGAGTCTTGAGCTTTCATTCCGCGACCGTGAAGTCACCTGCCAGGGGCTGCCGATGGTCGTGCTCGACCGGGGCCGCGCCGCGGGTTTCCGGTTCCAGGGGATGACGCCGGATCTGAACAAGAAGCTCGGCGACTTCGTCGAAAACCTACGGGGAGAAGGCTATGTTGAATAATAAGCGCGCAAGCGCTCTCGCTCTGATCATGTTGGCGCTGGTCCTGTCGTCAGGCGCAGGCTGCACGAAGGGCCCGGACTCCTCCGACGATCCGAAGGGCCGGCTCCAGGAGTACATCTCCAAAAGCTTCGCCGTGCGCACGCCCGAGGACAAGAAGGAGCTGGTCGGTTACCTGACGGGCGAGGCCAAGACGCGTCTCTCCGCCTGGAGCGACGAGCAGTTTCGCGAAGCCTTCATCGATTCCAAGCGCCAGTTTCTGAAGCTCGCCTTCCGCGAGGTCAAGCAGATCAATCCGAGCGAGGTGAGCGTCACCTACGAGCTGACCTATCTGGACCAGGGCAAGGGCCGCGACGCCAAGGTCACCAACAAGAAGTTAGCCCAGATGCTCAAGGAGCAGGGCAAGTGGGTGGTCGGAAGCGTGCGCAACATCAAGGAGCTGGTCGAGTACCAGAACGAAGTCTCGCTCCCCTAAGTTGCGCCCGCGCCGATCAGTTCAGGCCGCAGCGTTCCTTGCAGGTCGAGCTGCTGTAGTGGTCAACATTCGTGCACGCGTCCCAGCAATTGCCAGGGTTTCCGTCCATTTCTTTCGCATGGCTTGACGCCGGCTCCGAGCTGCTGTAGACACCTGTTAACAGAGACCGGATCGTTCGCCCAGGGTCAGGAGTTTCATCGAAACAAATTTCCTGGGGGATTTATGAGCTCACGTTCGATCGCGCTGGCCGGCCTGCTTCTAGTTTCCATCCCGTCATTCGCCGATGTTCAACTTGGCCAGTTCAAGGACTGGCAGCTTCGCGCCGTGCAGTGGGCGGCGCCGCTCACCGACGCCTGCGTTGCGAGCGTCGAGGCGAAGATCGGGACCACGACGGAAGCCTGGCATCTTCATTTCATCCTCGATAAGTCGGGCGTCACGCCGCCGAGCCTGGTTGTCACGACGAATTCCCCCGTGCTTCCGAAGGCGCTGACCGCGGTGACTGACGGAAGCTCCTCCAAGTTCCGGTTCTATGATCTCGACTTGCTCGATGCCGCAACAGGCGAGGCGAGCTTCTGGCTCGCTCCCCAGGATTTCACGAAGCTTTACACGGGCATTCGCCGCGACAGCTCTTTCAAGGTGAGCTACGCCTTGCCTGACGGCACGAAGAAGAGCTTCCACTTCTCGCTCTCTGGCAGCATGAAGGCGCTCGACGAGCTCGAGAAGCAGTGCGCTTCGGGCCAGGAGATCGCCGCGCAGGATTTCCATGACGAGCTTCTGAAGGTCAAGCCCGACGCATCGACTACTGTCTTGCCCGGAGGTGTGGCCGCGCTCTGGAGCGGTCTTGCCTCCTCATACGCTCTTTTTCAGCAGATCACCCGCACCGAGACTGATTTGAAAGTGCTCCAGTCGCGGATCGATCCGCTCGTCAAGCAGCAGCAGAAGCTGCTCGAGCTCTCAGGCAAGTTGTCGCAGGATCTGGTTTCGAAGCAAGCCAAGCAGGACATTCTGAAGAAGCGGAACCTCACGCTCGACTCCGAGCTGAAGTCGTTGCTTGCAACGCGTGCAGCGCGCGAGCAGGATCTCACTGTCGCGCAGGCCGACTTCTCAAAAATGGAAGCTTTCTTCAAGCCCGTGCAGCAGGCGATGCAACCCTACTCGGATGCCGTCTCGTCGGCGAGCTGGGCCGTGAATAGCGCGCAGAGTGACGTCAACGGTCTCATCTCTGAGATCAGCGACGCCCAGCAGGACATCCAGTCCTACAAGTCGCAGCTCTCGCAGCTCAACTCGCAGCTCAACTCGAAGAACCAGGACCTGAACAACTTGCGCGCCCAGCGCATCCAGGCTCAAAGCGCGCTCAACAGCTTCGATCCGCAGCAGGAGCTGAAGAAGGCCACCAACGGCGACTGGCAGCTCCAGAGCTGGCTGAACGACTTGAAACAGGCGCACAATTCGCTTCAGCAGAACCAGGGCAACCTGCCGCTTAAGCAGCAGGACGTCACACAGCTTCAATCCGCGCTCGGCGTCTGCCAGCAATCGCCCGGCGTCGACTGCTCCGCCTTGGCCAACCAACTCTCGGTCTCGCAAAACGAGCTCTCCCAGCTTCAGTCGCAGATCTGGCAGGATCAATCGCGCATCTCAAGCCTCGAGAGTCAGATTGACAGCCGCACCAACCAACTCGAGCAGCAGGTTTCTAAGCAGCGGCAACAGCTTGTTGACCGCGTGACGCAGTTCGATCTCGCGATCAATCAGGTGAGCTTCGAGATTATCACGGTCCAGAATCGCATCAATCAGATCCAGGGCCAGGATATCCCGGATGCCGAGCATCGGCTGACTTCGGCCAAGCTCGAGCTCGGGCCGGCACAGTCGCGGCTGCAGGTGGCCAAGCAGGATCTGGCGAAAGCCGAAAAGGACCTTGCGTCGTTCAAGATCGCGAACGCCTACGAGGCCAAGAAAACGGCGTACGAGCAGGCGCTCGCGGTGGTTCGCGCAATTCAACAGGATCTCGCGTCGATCGACTCCGGTATTTCCACGCGCGACGCCGAGTTCAAGGCCAACGCGGTTTCGATCGCAAAGCTTCAGCTTCAAATTGAGCAGCTCGTGAAGGATGCGTCCGCCAACGACTCGCAGCTGCTCGCGCTCGAGACGCAACTCACGCCGCTAAAGAACGACAAGGCCGCGAAGACGCAGCTCTTGTCGACGGCGACCGTTCAGCGCGCGACGAGCGACAAGGCTTACAAGGCGACGCTCAGCGACCAGGACACGGGTTTGGGCCCTCTGATGCCGTTGCATCAGCTCGGACCAGTCTTCGGCGACGCCAAGTTCTGGGACTGGCTTTAGAAAGTCGCTTGCGCGTAATCGAGGTTCGCGACGACGGAGTGGATCCTCACCTGATTGAAGAGGGTCGGCGCCGTGGTGAAAGTGATCGTGTAATTCTGCGAGCCCGTGCGGGCGCGCAGGCTGACCGCGGCCCGATCTACGCCGTCGACCCTCAGAATGAACTGAAGCCCGCTCTCGCTCGGTAGCTCGAGCAGCGCGAATCTGAGCACGAAGTCCGTGGGTGATTGTCGATAAATCGTAGTGGTGCCGGAGGCGACCTGGCCGTTGATTCCGGCGAGGGAGGACTGTGTGATTACGGTCCCGCTAGGCGCCGCCTCGCTCGGGCTGGAGAGCGCGCTCGAGTAAGGAGCCCCACAGGAGTAGAGGGCAGGGGCTCCCAACAGCCACAAAGAGGCAAATATCTGGAGAAGTTTCATGAGGTTAAGAGTCGGACCTTTTTTATCCATTTCTCTTAAGAAATGGTCTCATGCTGCCGAAAAATAAACAAGGAGACTCCCCGTGGCAGAAAATGACCAACCGGATGATAAACCCACGGAATTCCCTGCACTCGAGGCCCCTCCCCAATCGGACGCGCCCGCGACCATCAATTCCGAGTTCTTCGGCGCGGATTCGCTCGCCCAACTGACCGCTAAGTTCTCGGTCGTCGACGCCCTACTCCGTCTCACCACCCGTGACTGCAAGTTTCCCGACTTCATGCGCGAGCTGCTTTTGATCGTCATGCGCGTGGTGAAGTCCGAGGCCGGCTCCCTGCTCGAGGTGGATCCCGTCTCCCGCACCATTTTTTTCCGCGCTGTCGTCGGCCAGAGCTCCGACCGCGTCGCCGACTTCGTGATTCCCATGGGCCAAGGCATCGTCGGCCATGTCGCCGAGAGCCGCCAGATGCTCCACGTGAAGAACGTAGGGGAGAGTCGCATCCACCTGAAGGCGATTCAGGAGGCAGTCGGATTCGAAGCGCGTAACATGATCGCCGTCCCAATCGTCGTGCGCGGCCAGACTTTCGCAGTGCTCGAGCTTCTAAACCGCGTGGGTGAGGAAGACTTTACAACGGCCGATCTGGAGCTGATGGATTATTTTTGCGAGATGGCCGCCAAGGCCATCGAAGCCCGCCTCATGATCTCCTGGCAGAAGCAGCAGAAAGTCGCCTCCGGAAAGCGGGCGGCATGAGTAATACTCCTTCGCAGAAACTCGACATCAAGTACCTGGTGCGCGCACTTCTCAAGTACAACGCGTCGGATCTCCATCTCAAGGTGGACCGCCCCCCCCTCTACCGCATCAACGGCAAGCTCATCCCCGCGAAGATCGAGGAGCTCAAGTCGGATCAGCTCGAGCAGCTGCTCTTCAGCATCCTGACTGACAAGCAGGTCGTCGAGCTCGAGAAGAACCGGCAAGTCGATCTGAGTTTCAGCGTCGCCGAGCTCGGGCGCTTCCGTTGTCAGATCTTCTTTCAGCGCGGCTGCCTCTCGTCAGTCATCCGCATGATCCCCTTCAACGTGCCGAACCTGGATGACATGGGCATTCCCTCGATCGTCAAGGAGCTCTGCCAGCGCCCGCGCGGCCTGCTCCTTGTCACTGGCGCCACCGGCAGCGGAAAGTCCACCACGCTTGCCTCGATGATCCAGTACCTGAACGAGAACCAACACATCCACATCCTCACGATGGAGGATCCGATCGAGTTCACTTATCGCGACCTGAAGGCTTCGGTCACCCAGCGCGAGCTGGGCTCCGACATGCGCACCATGAAAGAGGGCCTGCACGCGGGCCTGCGCCAGGACCCGGACGTCATCATGATCGGCGAGCTTCGCGACTTCGAGATGATGCAGCTGGCGATGACCGCCGCCGAGACCGGGCATCTCGTCATGGCAACCCTTCACACGAACGACGCCAAGAGCTCGATCGATCGCATCATCGACGTTTTTCCCGCCGAGTCGAAGAACCAGGTCCGCATCCAGCTCGCCTCGACTTTGGTCGGGGTCATCTCCCAGCAACTCGTGCTTCGGGCCGACGGCTCGGGCCAGGTTCCGGCCTGCGAGATCATGGTCAAGTCGCCCGCGATCGAGAGCTATATCCTGAAGAACGAACTTTCGCAGATCCCTGACGCGATCAAGAATTCCAACGGCTATTACAAGATGCAGACGATGAACCGCGCGCTCATCGCGCTCGTTCAGAACGGAACAATCACGGTCGAGGAAGCCGTCAAGTCCTCAGCCAGCCCGGATGAGATTCGCATGGCCCTAGGCGGCGTCTCCCGCGACGAAGGTTACGAGCTTGTCGGCGGCTCCCCGATCACCTCTAAGAAACTGGCATAATCCCGTTCTTTGCCCGGCCGAACGGGTGTAAGCTCGAACCGTGCTCTCTCTCTCGGAATCCCTGCTGATCCGCCATTTTAAGCCGAGCGCCGCTGACTCGAGCGGAGTGCAGCATTCGATGTCCCGCGTCGCCGAGCGCGTGGGCATTGCCCCATCGAGCCTCCCGAGGATCGTCGTCGTGCAGGGCTTTCTGCCCTTTGCGCTGGTCGCCCGCGGACTCGGCGGCCGCGGCTCGATCCTACTTTCTCAAGGACTCCTGGCAGGTCTTAATGAGGCGTCGCTCCGAAAGGTGCTGGAGAGTTGCATCGAACGATCCCGCGAAGGCGCGCTTCCCATCCGCAGCCTGTTCTCGACGCTTTGGATCCTGCTCGCGGCCATCACGCCCCGGCCTCGCTCGGTGTTCGGTGCCTTCGGCTTTCTACTGATGTATCCGTTCCTGAATTTCGTCGCGGCCCTAGCTGGGGTAGGCCGGAAGGGTGAGCCTCGGTTCCCGATGGATCTGCTCTCCGACGGTGCGGCGCATCTGTATGTCATTGACCCCAAAACAAACCCGGTGGTATTTCGGGGATAAGCCTTATGTCTGAATCCAACCA
>JAYVOO010000337.1:0-1637 GCA_043757905.1 Oligoflexia bacterium | reverse complement strand
GCTCGCTCGCGAAGCCCGCGCGAATATCGTCGAGCTCAGCGTAGTTGCCGATCTTGAAGCGGATGCCCTGGTCGGCGGAGCTCGAAGCCGTATACTCGTCAATCTGAAAGCCGATCTGGCATTGCAACCAGATCGCGTTCGACTCGCGCACGGTCTGGCGGGCCTGCTTCTCGGTGACGACCGGCGCGCCGGCTGCGCTTTCGTTCTTGAAAGCGACGTACTTGATGCCCAGGCAGAGGAAGTTCGGGTCGTGGGAATGGCAACGATCCTGCTCGGGAGCCGAAGTCGCTGCTTTCGCGCGCGGGAATCCGGGCGCCGCTGTCGAAGGAGCGTTTTTTCCGGCCTGATTCGTGTTGCCCGGCGAACATGCAAAGAACGTGATTGCGAGAGAGATGGATGCAACTTCCGCGAACTTCCGCTTGAACTTCCCTGTCATTCCACTCCTATGCTCATAAAAAACGGCCCGATTTCATTCGGGCCGCGAGGCGTAAGCGTTCTCTCTGCGATCCACTCCGGGATCCGCATTAAAACGCTAGCACGCCGGCCGGCACTTGGATCAAGTGTAAAGTTATTGACGCCCGCTACTTGTTGAATTTCAACAGGAGTCCGAGCAGAAAAATGAAACCGAGGGAGAAGAAAATCACGGCGATCGTCGGATATTCTCCCACCCGGTCACCAGCCGTTTGGTTGAGTGCGATCGCGGCCGAGAGGAAAAGCCCGACGCTCATCACACTCAGGCTCATCCGACGGCCGTTCGTGTCGAGTTGGTTTTTGATCTCGACCAAATCAGGCGACTTAATTTCGAAGGCGAAGTCGTTCGAGTTGAACTTTCGGAACATCCAGCGGATCTGCCGTGGCAAGGTTTGCAGGAGAGAGGCGACATCCTTGGCAACCCAGAGGAATTCGCGCGAGAGGCGGGGGATGGAATACTGGTTTTTGACCAGGTCTTTCACGAGATCCTGCCCAATCTTGATCATGTCGAAGTCGGGGTCGAGCGTGCGGCCCATTCCCTCCATCGTCAGGATTGCCTTGAAGACGAGCATCCAGTCGCCCGGCACCTTGATATTGTAACGGGCGGCGATCTTGGTCGCCTCGATCAGGATGCGGCCGTTGTTGATCTGGCCGAGGGCGAGTCCCATATAAGGGGAGAGCGTGTTGCGCACTTCTCGCTGAAATGCCTCAAAATCGATCGACGGCCCGGCGCCGCCCAGCTCGGCGTACTGGTAGCAGAGGTTTTCGAAGTCCTCCGTCAGCAGCGACATCACCATATTGGCGAGCTGATCGCGCGACTTCTCGGAGAGTCTTCCGACGATCCCGTAATCGATGATGCCGAGCTTGCTGCCCGGTAGGACGAAGAGGTTGCCGCCGTGCAGGTCGCCGTGAAAGATCCCGTCGATCATGACGGACTTGAAGAACGCGCGCGCGCCTAGCTCGACGATGGCCTTGCGGTTGATGCCCGCGGCGTCAAGTGCTGCGGGGTCGTTCAGGCGAATGCCTTCGAGCTTCTCGAGCGTCAACACGCGCTCGGTGCTCAGCTTCTCGTAGACCTTCGGGACGACAATGTCCGGGAAAGATTTCATGTTCTCTGAGGCTTTTTTCGTGTTGTTGGCCTCGACGACGAAATCGAGCTCGTACGC
>JAYVOO010000336.1:0-1638 GCA_043757905.1 Oligoflexia bacterium | reverse complement strand
ATGCAGAGCCGCTGTGGAGGCCTTTGAGAGACGGGGATTTAGGCCTGAAGATATCGTCATCCTGCACGATTTCAGCAAGGAGCCGCATAGCCCGCGTTCCTGGGCGGAACATCCATTCTTTTGTGACAAAGCCACAATGGATTGGCTCAAAGGTGTACATCGGATCGGCCTTGAAGAGGCCAATGACAGCGATAAGCGTTCGCTATCCATCGCCCGCTATCAGGGTCTCGACGCGCCGGCCGTCGTCATGCTCTGCATCCATGAGAAAAATGAAATCCCCGCGAACGCCAAACAGAATTTGATGGCCCTTCTGAACAAGTCTGAATACAAGGATTTGCGCTCCCAATTGATCCAGGGAATCTCCCGCGCTACAGACAGCCTAATAATCATCACCCGGCCGCACCTTCGCGCCAAACTCCATGAGGCGGCCGGGCTCCAGTAAAGGCCCCTTAGAAGGTTTCGTCGTAGGTCGCAGTCTTCCCCGGGGCGCCGGCCGAGGATGCCTCACCCATGGCACCCAACAACCTTTTAAGGATCTCGCGATTCTCCCCGTAGCGCGCACCAGTCGTTCGCACTCGCTCATAGGCTTGCGCGTAATGCGGGAACACGCGTTCGAGGATGTGGAATACGATGTTGAATTTCCGCGGCCCTTTGGAGTATTCCCGCCACATCCGCTCATTTGACTTCCGCGCCAGATCCACTCCTGACAGCGCCATCTGCACCTCACGTCCGTAGGCCGCAGCAGGCATCGGCACATGGTACGCGCCTTTCCGGTCGCGGACGCCGGGATCATCCATCGCATAAATGATCCGTGGAATCCGCGCCACGAGAGCCGTGCCGGCGCACATCGGACACGGATCGAGGGTCGTGTACATCGTCGCATTGACGAGCAACTGCGTATATGTCCGATACCGCTCGTGGGCGGGAAGGTGGTCCGGAAGCTTTCCAAATCCCTCCTTTTCGAACAGATGCCGGTATGCCTTCCAGATGACTTCGGTCTCCGCATGGAAGACCTCCCCCATCTTCTCCATGTTCTTACTGCGCTCGATGACGAAATCCGGCGTCTTCGTCACGTCCTGGACATCCCACGCCAGGATCGCCCCGATAACGGCATAGGGCGAGCGGGACCGCTCGGCGTGCATGAAACCCATCGTGGCCAGCATAAAAAGCTCGTCGCGCTCTTCAATGATCCCGACTTCGGCTTCGGCACGCCGCCAATCCTCGACGCTCAACGCAAGTCCCGCCCGCGAGCAGGCCTTTTCGATCAACTCGCGGTAAGGTTGGGCATGAGGATCCTCTGGAATACCGTAGAACACGACTTTATTCGGGGCGATCGCCTTCAACTGAGCGACAACTTTCGAGATAAGACCGGAGACGGCCCTCTTTTCAAGGCGCTGGTCGTAATAGGCGATTGGGTCATCCGCTTTCAGAAGCAGATGCTTCCCCGAAAATATCCGGAACTCGGTGGATTTGAGTGCCGCGAGGCGCTGCACGACGGCGATCCGCTCAGAACGATAGCGCTCGATCGCCGCCAGCTTGCCGGATCGGCGGGATTTTTCTTTTGAACATCCAGTGATAACCAGAGTGCGATTCATCCATCCTCTTCTGTGCCCTTCAGAGTTGCTCCTTATTGAACGT
>JAYVOO010000335.1:0-1639 GCA_043757905.1 Oligoflexia bacterium | reverse complement strand
GTCGATCGACATCGCCTGTTCGGCTCTGGCCGGGGCCGCCGTGACGAGCTGAAGCAGGCCCGCGGTCAAGGGGTTCGCCAGCCACATCGGCAGGACGTATGAGAGTGCGGTTAACGCGGTTCCTCCCAGGTACTCGAGAACTCCTGTGAAAAGCAGGAGCATGCCGACGTTGAATAGAATGTGCGTCGGCTCCCAATGCAGGAATGGCGAGAGCGCGAGCGACTGCATGGGCGACTGGAGAAAGTTGACCCAAGAAAATCCCCAGCTCAGCTCGATCGCCGGTCGGACATGCCCAGTGGGGTCCGATGTGAGGGCGTAGAGCAGCAGGTTAAGGAGAAGCACTGTCAGGGTGAAAGGGCAGCGCCCGAGGACTCCGCGCGGTGCGATGGGCGGAGACTTGACCACTACGTCGCCGGAGATCTGGTTACGGACCCAGGCGCCCGGGTCAAAACCGTTTAGCGTGCGCCGGAGGCCTGTGGCTGAGGCCCTTGTGAATCCGTCGGGCAGGAACGCGCGGAAGATACTCAGGACGTCCTTCAGACGGAGGCGCCCATCGCGTCGGTAGACCAAGAACATGGGCTCGCTCGAGGTGGGCGCGAATTTCAGCTTATAAAGGTGGAGCGACTTGAAGTTGTAGAACCAGCTGCCGCGCTCGTAGATGAAGTGCAAGACCTGGTAGAGGAAGGGATGGCGGTCCTTTTCGGCCCAGGCCAACGTGTCCGCGCGCTGAAGCTCCGAGAGCGGCGCGACTCCGAGGGTAACCTCTTTGGCGCCGGACTCTTTCAGAATCCTCATAGTCTGAAGAAGGAGCAACTCGGTCGAGCCGGCGTGCGAGTCTTTCCGGCGGATCAGGTCGACGAGATACCAGCCGTCACGTGCCCAAATCGGGATTGCCGCGAGGAATGCGATGGTCCTGTTGTCGTGCTCGATCGCGAAGTACCGCTTGTCCTCGGCATGTACCCAGGGATCCACCTGGTTGAGGAAACCCAAAGCGGAAATTTTGCGCGACTTAAGCCACTCGCGGGTGATTTCGTCGAGTCTCCGGCGCTCCTCGGGATCGAGACGAGCGGGGGAGAACTCGCGCACGCGCGCGCCCTTGGCGTACAGATTTTTGGCTGTCGGCACAACGTCGAGCCAGGTCTTGCCGGTTCGCGGATACTGGCTGAGATCGAAAGTCGCTTCGCTCCCGATCATTACCGAATGAAAGCCAATTTCGCGCGCGGCTTTCGCGACGGCACCCGAGACGGGCAGGAGCACAGCCGTCTTGTCTTGGGCGCTCGCCGAGTCAGCGAACGAAGCGAGCATGCGCTCGATCTCCTCGGGCCTTGCGAGCGGCTCAGCGCCCCCGACCCAGGCATGTGGAGTGTCGACGAACGCGACGGCCCCCTCGATCGCGGGATCGACGAAGTGCTCGAAGCCCGGGTAGAGAGTCATGAAGGAGTTGCTGCTTTGGCCGAAGCGCCGCACGAGATCGCGGGCGCGGGTGGAGGTGAGGCGAGAACCGCTCATTGTTGGGCCATTTAGGGTGCCTTTCCACAGCGGAGCAGGATCTCGGAGTTCTGCGGGCAGAAGAGCGAAGCTTGCGCGTACTCGCCTTGGAACGCGAGCGCGAAGGGCGCGGCCGCGGGCTGAGTCTTGA
>JAYVOO010000334.1:0-1646 GCA_043757905.1 Oligoflexia bacterium | reverse complement strand
TCGAGGATCGCGAGATCAAATTTTTCGTTGGCTAGGAGTTTCAGTGCGTCTTCGCCGTTGTCGACCGAGACGGCATGAATTCCTTCACGCTTCAGGTGGACCAGCATCAGTTCGCGGACATCGTTCTCGTCTTCGACAACCAGCACGCGGTTCTGTTTCATTTTTTTAGCCCTTCCTTGACAGTTTCGATGCGAGGACCGTGGCGGATATCGTCGCCGGTAATCGCGAAAATCAGGTCTTCGGCGATATTGGTTGCGTGGTCTCCGATGCGTTCCAGGTTTCTAGCGATCAGAATCAGGCAGAGCCCTTGTTCGATCAACGCAGGTCGAGCTTTCATCGCTTCGAGCACGTCCGTGAAGATCTTATGTTTGAGGGCATCTACCTTGTCGTCGCGTTTGAGAACGTCTTGAGCCATGAGCACGTCGTTCTGAACGAAGGAGTCGAGCGCCTCGCGCACCATAAATTTGGTCTCGGCGAACATGACGGGCAAATCGACCAGGGGCTTGAGCGGCTCGGCCTTGAGGTAGCGCTCGGAATTATGGGCGATGTTTACGGCCTGGTCGCCCATGCGCTCCAGATCGGTATTGATTTTAAGGATCGCGACGATCAGCCGGAGATCCTTGGCCATGGGCTGCTGGGTGGCGAGAAGCTTGATGCAAGCCTCGTCGATCGCCATATGGGCTTGGTTGATCTTCTTCTCGAGCTCGTAGACTTTTTGGATGCGCGTCGGATCTTCCATTGCGAGGGCCTGGGTCGCGTCGTCGATGGCTTTCTCGACGTTTCCGGCCATGCGCACGAGCTGTTCTTTGAGATCGCGGAGCGAGGACTCGAATTGCCGTTCCATTAGCCGAACCTTCCAGTGATGTAGCGCTCTGTCCTGCTCTCCTTGGGATTCGTGAAGATCTCTGAAGTCGGCCCGAACTCAATGACCTCACCTAGGAGAAAGAAAGCGGTTTTATCGGAAATTCGGGCCGCCTGCTGCATATTATGCGTCACTATCACGATAGTCACGTTTTTCTTCAGCTCCGACATGAGCTCCTCGATCTTGGCGCTTGAGATTGGGTCGAGTGCGCTGGTGGGCTCATCCATCAGCAAGACTTTAGGCTCGACGGCAAGCGCGCGCGCGATGCATAGGCGCTGTTGCTGACCACCGGAGAGGCTGGTTCCGGGAGCGTTCAACTTGTCCTTCACTTCATCCCACAGGGCCGCGTGATTGAGGCTACGCTCCGCCGCTTCTTTCAGTACGCTTTTCCGGCGCACGCCGCCCAGCCTGAGTCCGGCGACGACGTTGTCGAAGACCGACATCGCGGGAAACGGATTCGGTTTCTGGAAAACCATCCCGATCTCGCGTCGTACCATGACTGGATCGACGTCACGGGCATAGATGTCGCGGCCATTCAACAGAACCTCGCCTTGAGCCGCCGTGTCCGGCAGTTCCTCATGCAAACGGTTCAGGCAACGGATGTAGGTCGATTTGCCGCATCCCGAAGGCCCGATAATGGCGGTGGTCGTGTTGCGGTTAAATCTGAGGCTGATCTGCTTCAGGGCCTGTGTCGCCCCGAACCACGCATTGAGCCCTTTAGTTTCCAATATGGTCGAATTCAAGTCTGGGGTCGCGCTCATTCGTGGCTCCCTTTCACCGCGGG
>JAYVOO010000333.1:0-1648 GCA_043757905.1 Oligoflexia bacterium | reverse complement strand
ACGATAGTAGCGGGAGCCGGAATTCGGGTCGGCCGCGCGGAGTTTTTCCGGCAACGCCGAGAGCATCAGCCACTCCGAGAGATCTCCCGTGCGGGTTCCGAGGCAGGTCATGCGCCTAAGGTCTGGGACGCGATCGGTGAGGTCTTGGCCCGGTTCGGCTGGTGCGCGAGCGCGGCGAAAAGCGCAAGCACTTCGTCCTGGTCCATCACTTTGGATTCCTTCTCGCCGTACTTGCGGACGGCGAACTGGTTGGCCGCGGCTTCCCGCTCGCCCGCCACCAGCGTGAAAGGGATCTTCGCCATCTGGGCTTCGCGCGTCTTCAGTCCCATGGACTCGTTTCGCCCATCGAAGTCGATGCGGTATCCCATCTGTTTGAGCTTCACTTGGAAGGCTTGGCAGTAATCGTTCCACGGATCCTTGATCGGGACCACCAAAGCTTGCACGGGAGCGAGCCAGAAGGGGAATGCTCCGCCGCAATGCTCGATCAATACGCCGATAAAGCGCTCGAGCGAGCCCAAGACCGCCCGATGAACCATGACGGGACGCTTGGAGGTGTTGTCCGAATCCACGTAGCCTAGGTCGAAACGCTCGGGCAGCGAGAAGTCGAGCTGGATCGTGCCGAGCTGATGGTAGCGCTTGAGCGCGTCGCGGACGCAGAAGTCGATCTTCGGCCCGTAGAATGCGCCGTCGCCGGCGTTAATCTCGTACTTCCGCCCGAGCGAATCGAGCACTTTCTTGAGCGCCGACTCGGCTTGATCCCAAAGCGCATCCGAGCCAACGCGTTTTTCAGGGCGGGTCGAAAGGTAGATCTTCACGTCTGAGAACTCGAACAGTTCATACGTTTTCAGAATCATCGCGATCGTCTGGTTGATCTCGGTCTCGATCTGATCGGGTGTGCAGAAGATGTGCGCGTCGTCCTGGCAGAAGGTGCGTACGCGCGTAAGACCGGCGGTTACGCCGGATTTCTCGTAGCGATGGAGCCGCCCGAAGTCAGCGAGGCGCAGAGGCAAGTCGCGGTATGAGCGCTTGTTGGACGCGTAGACGAAGGTCGATGCCGGGCAGTTCATCGGTTTGACTGCGTACTGCCGCTCGTCCACTTCGGTGAAATACATGTTTTCGCGGTAGTTCTCGTAGTGGCCGCTCTTGTGCCAGAGCGCTACGTCCATGATCTGCGGCGTGATGATTTCCTGGTACCCGTAGGGTCCATAGAGATCGCGCATGTACTGAACGAGTCGATTGTAGACGATCGTGCCTTTGGGATGGAAGAAAGGCGAAGCTGGCGCTTCCGGATGGAGGCTGAATAGATCAAGCTCCTTGCCCAGTTTTCTGTGGTCGCGCTTCTTGGCCTCCTCGATCAGAGCCAGATGCTCGTCAAGCTCTTCCTGTGTCGCGAAGGCCGTGCCGTAGATGCGCTGGAGCATCGGGTTCTTCTCGCTGCCGCGCCAGTAGGCGCCGGCGACGGACGTCAGCTTGAAGGCCTTGATCTCGCCGGCGAGCTTCACGTGGGGGCCGCGGCAGAGGTCGACGAAACTGCCTTCCGAGTACGTACTGACGGTCGTCGCACCGCCATTGTCCCGGAGCGCCTTGATGATCTCGAGCTTGTAGGTCTGGTTCTTGGCCTCGAACATTGCCAGCGCCTCGTCTACCG
>JAYVOO010000332.1:0-1649 GCA_043757905.1 Oligoflexia bacterium | reverse complement strand
AGGCCGGGGCCGTTTCGCGCAGCCCGCGCGGAATGATCGCGTTCAAGTACCCTCCTCGCCAGGAGATGACCACCGTCGAAGACATCATCGTGCAGGTCGGGCGCACTGGCACGCTCACGCCAGTCGCGATCGTCTCGCCGGTCCGGATCGGCGGCGCGACCGTGAGGCGCGCGACGCTTCATAATCAAGACGAGATTGACCGCAAGGATATCCGGATCGGCGATCGGGTGGTCATCCAGCGCGCCGGCGACGTGATCCCGGAAGTGGTGAAGGTCATCACCGACGTCCGAACCGGCAAAGAGCGGAAATTCACACTTCCCGACCATTGCCCCGTCTGCAACTCCCCGGTCGAGCGCAAGGGCGGCGAGTCAGCTCTGCGTTGTGTGAGCCGGGGTTGCGTAGCACAACTCAAAGAGCGCATCCGTCATATGGTCATGATCGACGCCCTGAACGTCGAGGGCCTGGGCGAGAAGATCGTCGAGCAGCTCGTCGAAGAGGGGATCGTCAAGCACTGGTCCGATCTTTTCAAGCTGAAGTCTACGGACGTGCTTGAGCTCGAGGGTTTCGCCGAGAAATCCTCGAAAAAACTGATCGACGCGATTCAAGCGGCTCGCAATCCCGAGCTCTACCGACTGATCTTCGGGCTGGGCATCCGGAACGTCGGCGAACGGACCGCTAAGCAGCTGGCCAACCACTTCGCCGCGATCCCGCCAATGTGCGACGCGACTGAAGAGAAATTCGAAGAAATCCACGAGATCGGCCCCGAGGTCGCACGCTGCCTGCGCGAATGGTTCCAAGACGAACAGAACCGCGCGGAGCTCAAGGAGCTCCTGAAGTTCGTCGAAGTGAAGCTTCCGGCCAAACGGAAAGCCGGCGAGTCGACGCCGCTTTCAGGCAAGACGCTCGTCTTGACGGGGACCTTCCCCACGCTCTCACGTTCGGACGCGACGAAACTAATCGAAGAGCAGGGAGGACGGGTGTCCTCAAGCGTCTCAAAGAAGACGGATTTTGTCGTCGCCGGTGAAGAAGCCGGAAGCAAGCTCGAGAAGGCGCGCGAACTGGGGATTCAAGTCCTGGATGAAAGCGCGCTGCTCGCTCTCCTTTCTGCAAACTAAGAAAAGAAGATCCTTGGGATCTCAGACGCGCTTGATCTTGCCGCTTTCGATATCCTTGAGCAGGCGGTCCCATTTTTCCCGGTAAGTTATGTAGGAGGACTTGAGCGAGTTAGCGCGGAACTGCTCCGAAGGATTTGCCTTGGGTGCCTTTTGCAGCTGATCAAGCAGGCTCTCCAGCTGCTTACGGAGGACGTTAGGCGGGAATTTCTCGAGCCCGAGCGAGTACTGCCGATAGAGGCCGTTGATCTGATCGATCATGGGCTGGGCGCGCCGCATGAGATCCTCGGCGCTTGCCGGGGGCCCACCGACGGGCACGAAGGACGGGCTTCCCAGCCTGCCTCCCACGGGGCCCTTCTTGATCTGCGCTTGCTCCACCTCGTCCTCGTGCTCGCGCCGATTTCTTTTCTCGGCCAGGCTCTCCTCGTCGTCTTTTCCGCCTGCCATGGGATCCCTTCGTTCAGGTGAAAAGCTTGGGAAGCTGGTTGATGCGCTCGATCGGGATAAGCTTCATCCCATCATACTTCTTGCCGCCCG
>JAYVOO010000331.1:0-1655 GCA_043757905.1 Oligoflexia bacterium | reverse complement strand
CGTGGGCGAGGCGGGGGTCGGCAAGACCGCCCTGGCCGAAGGCCTCGCGCTCCGGATCGTCGAAGGGCAGGTTCCCGAACTGCTCAAGAACGGCGTCGTTTACGCGCTCGATATGGGTTCCCTGCTCGCGGGCACTAAATTCCGCGGCGATTTCGAGCAGCGGTTGAAGAAACTGCTCTCGTCGCTTGAACGCAAGCACAATCAAGGAAGCCAGCCCATTCTTCTGATCGACGAGATCCATACGATCGGCGGCGCGGGAGCGGTCAGCGGCGGCGCGCTCGATGCGGCCAACTTACTTAAGCCTGTGCTCTCGCGCGGCGAGTTGAAGTGCATCGGATCGACGACCTATAACGAGTACCGCACCGTCTTTGAGAAGGATCACGCGCTCGCCCGGCGCTTCCAGAAGATCGACGTGACCGAGCCAACCCAAGAAGAGTCGATCCAGATCCTTACCCCCTTAAAAACCAAATTCGAAGAGCATCCCGGCGTCTCCTACACCCACGAGGGGCTTCGCTCCGCGGTCGAACTCTCGGCCAAGCATCTGACCGACCGATTTCTTCCCGACAAAGCGATCGACGTGATCGACGAGGCCGGCGCGAAGGCCCGCCTCCGCGGCTCCAAGGCTCCGATCGACTCGGCGGCGATCGAGGAAGTGATTGCGCAGATCGCGCGCATCCCGGCCCGTTCGGTCAGCTCCAGCCAGAAGGCGCGGCTCCGGAACCTCGACCGGGATCTAAAGCTCACGATCTTCGGTCAGAACCACGCGGTCGACGCGCTCGTCACTTCGATCCGCCTCGCTCGTTCGGGCCTGAGAACCGGCGATCGTCCGGTCGGTTCGTTTCTTTTCTGCGGTCCCACGGGCGTCGGCAAAACCGAGCTCACCAAGCAACTCGCGCTCTGCATGGGTGTGCCGTTTCTCCGTTTCGACATGAGCGAGTACGGCGAGAAGCACACGGTCTCGCGGCTGATCGGTGCTCCTCCGGGCTATGTCGGCTTCGAGCAGGCAGGGCTTTTGACGGACGCCGTCCTTAAGAACCCGCATTCGATCATCCTCCTCGACGAGATCGAGAAGGCCCATTACGACATCTGGAATATCCTGCTCCAGGTGATGGATCACGGCGTATTGACGGATAATAACGGCAAGAAGGCCGACTTCCGCAACTCCATTATCATCATGACCTCAAACGTGGGTTCACGCGACCTCGAGCGGCGTTCGCTGGGCCTGGGTTCCCCCGACACGAACGGCTCGGCCGCCTCGAAAGCCGTCGAGACTACCTTCAGCCCCGAGTTCCGAAACCGACTGGACGCGATCGTCTACTTCAATCCGCTAGACACCAAAACAGTCGAACAGGTGGTCGGCAAGCAGATCGTCGAGCTCGAGAGTCAGTTGCTTGCGAAGGCCGTCGAGATCGAGATCGGGCAGGACGTACGCGCCTGGCTCGGCGAGAAAGGCTACGACCGCCGGATGGGCGCCAGGCCCCTGGGTCGGCTCATTCAGGACAAGATTAAGCGCCCGCTCTCCGAGGAGATCCTCTTCGGGCAGCTCGAGAACGGCGGCCACGTCACGCTCAAGATCAAAGCCGGCGAGCTCGTCTTCGACATCACCGGAAACGCGCGCGCGTCTCAGACAGTTTCCGAAGAAAAGCATTCCGGCT
>JAYVOO010000330.1:0-1659 GCA_043757905.1 Oligoflexia bacterium | reverse complement strand
TTTGCCAGGCCGGTAGCACGGTGACTGCCGCCACGCCGACCGACGTGCTCCTGGGTACGCAGTTTTGGGACTCAAGCGGGATTCTGAGGACTGGCTCCCTTTCTACGTCGAGCCCAACACAGGTGACCGTCGCATCGGGCTCGCAAAACAACGACGCGGTCACATCCGTCACGGTGACAGCTACGGCGCCAGGCCTGTTTTCAGGATTTATAGTCAATCTTGGCGGTGACTTTTTGCGCTCGAATATCTGCTCGGGAAAGACGATCTTTGGCCGGGCGGGCACGGCTGTTTGCAATTCAGTTGTCGCCGATCTTACCGCCTCGAACGTGGGGCGCAGCGGAGGGACGGCTCAAATCACGACTTCAGCGGAGCATGCGGCCGGTGCGCTGCCTTCCGGTTACCGCGAAATTCCGGACATCGATCACGACTACGTCGACGCTGCGGGGACGGGGTCCCCAATGTTAAGTAGCGTGGCCTGCGGAACCTCCCAGAGCACAATCGCTGCGCGAATCTCGGACTGCCTCGAGAAAGCCGGGAGCTGTAGCAACGGGGCGCTTTCCACCCAATCCAGCTGCGAAGCCGCATCAGCCACTTGGAGCAGTACCGCGATTTATGACCCTGAATCAGGAGTCAGCGGAGAGGGACCCTGGAAGCTCGTGGCTTTTGACGCGGGATCCGGGGTCCACATCACTCAAGATGTGCGGACCGGCTTGCTTTGGGTACGTTTAGGCGCCTTAGGTCCGGTCAACTGGTGCGCGGCTTCAGGAAACAAGCAGTCCAACGGCTTTATGGATTGTTCCGCTAATACCACCAGTCTGTGCGCAGAGGCCTCCGGCTTGAGTGCACCAGCTGGCGCAGCAATCCTCAAAGGAGGCTTGAACTCAACGTCCACTCCCGCCGTCAGATGGCGACTGCCCACTGCCAACGATTTTAAACAAGCAGACGTCAATGGCCGAAAGTTTCCGGTAAATGCCGGAGAACAGTATTGGATGGCCACCGGGGAGGGACGGATTGCTGGCGGCAACCCGGCCGACTTTATGACGTTTGATACATACTTCTTGCAGCACCATGACATCTTTAGCAGCGCCCACGAGGTACTCTGCGTTGGCCGTTAAAGTCCTCCGAACCCTTCGTCGGTGTTCGGAATGAATCGAAACTGGTCCACCTCCACGACGCGAATTCGATAGAGAGGGAGCGAGCGGATTTTAGCGTGGAGAGGTTCAAGCTCGATTCCCGAAGCGCCCTGGCTGCGAAATCCCATATCGGCCAGCTGGCTACCCGAGTAGGCGCTGTAGCGGCTCATCCTGAACTGCTCGGCAACGGTGCGGTCGGAGTAGGATCCGTACTGACGCAGCTTTTCTTCGTAGAGGGCTGGTAACTTCTCGTCCTGGTCGTGTCCTTCGCGCTCGAGACAGGCGGTGAAACCTTCCAGACTTCCGGCCTCGCGACTGGCCCAAGCATAATTCAGAAGAAGGATCGTTGGGACCATGCAAGCGTCAAGCGCCGCGAGAGTATCCCGCACGCCCACTGCGAAAACGAAGCCGGGAAGCCGGGCTTCTCGGCAACCGGTACTCATCGCTACCCGATCCGAGTGAAGCGAGATCAGATCACCCGCTGAAAACTTTTCGAAGGTCACCTGGGCATACGCGCTCGCTCCCA
>JAYVOO010000329.1:0-6034 GCA_043757905.1 Oligoflexia bacterium | reverse complement strand
CCGGTCAGCTGGCCCGAGTTCTCGAGACTCCATCCTTTCGCGCCGCTTGAGCAGACGAAGGGCTATCTGAAGATGCTCACGAGCCTTGAAAAGATGCTTTGCGAAGTGACGGGCTTTGACGCCGTCTCGCTGCAGCCGAACGCCGGTTCCCAGGGCGAGTACGCTGGTTTGCTCGTGATTCGCCAGTTTCAAGAGAGCCGCGGGCAGGCTCACCGCGACATCTGCCTGATTCCACGCTCGGCGCACGGGACGAATCCGGCCAGCGCCGCGCTCGCGGGGATGAAGGTCGTCGTCGTCGAGTGCGACTCGGACGGCAACGTCGATCTTGCGGATCTGAAGGCCAGGGCTGAAGAGCACAAGCACGGGCTTTCCGCGCTCATGGTGACTTATCCTTCCACTCATGGAGTCTTCGAGGAGTCGATTCGTGAACTCTGCGAAGTCGTGCACAAGAACGGCGGACAGGTCTACATGGACGGCGCCAACATGAACGCGCAGATTGGCCTCTGCCGTCCCGGCGAGTTTGGACCGGACGTCTGCCATCTCAACCTCCACAAGACGTTCTGCATCCCGCATGGCGGCGGCGGCCCCGGCATGGGTCCGATCGGCGTGAAGGCACATCTCGCCCCTTTCTTACCTTCCCATCCAGTAATCGCTACCGGAGGAGGCAAGTCGGGGATCGGTGCGATCTCGGCCGCGCCCTGGGGCAGTGCGAGCATCCTGCCCATCTCCTGGGTGTACATCGCGCTCATGGGCGGCGAAGGCCTGAAGAAGGCAACTGAAGTGGCGATCCTGAACGCCAACTACATCGCTAAGCGCCTCGAGAAGTACTACCCGGTTCTTTACCGGGGCAAGGAAGGGCAAGTCGCCCACGAGTGCATCTTCGACGTCAGACAGATCAAAGACCGCACGGGAGTGGACGTCGAGGACATCGCCAAGCGCCTGATGGACTACGGCTTCCACGCGCCGACGATGAGCTTCCCGGTGCCGGGCACTCTGATGGTAGAGCCCACCGAGAGCGAGCCTAAGCAGGAACTGGATCGATTCTGCGACGCGATGATCGCGATCCGAGGCGAGATCGCCGAGATCGAATCAGGCAAGGCCGACAAGCTCAATAACGTGCTCAAGCACGCGCCCCACACGGCCCAGCAGATCGCACGCACAGAATGGACTCGTCCCTATACGCGAGAGAAGGCGGCTTTCCCGTCGCCCTCGACCCTTGAGTGGAAATTCTGGCCCGCCGTCGGGCGGATCAACAACGTGCTCGGCGATCGCAACCTAGTCTGCGCCTGCCCACCGATCGACGAATACGTCTGAGAAATCCACGCGATGTTCTAGGCTTGTGTCCGCAATGCCACACTGACGGGAAGGGTCCGTCAGGCGGTTTACAGGCGTCGGGAAGCTGACAGCGAGTCGTCACGGACGCAGCAGACAATACGCAGTTATTTAGATATGTTACACATAATTTAGATAAACTGCAGAATGGTCCTTCTCTTGCTCTTATAGCCTGTATCCGCCATGAGCAAAAGCCTCGTAATTTCCAGCCTGCTGCTGATCTGCAACCTCGGGTTCATGCCCGTGGTGCGTAGCGCGGAATTGACGAGCCTGACGCCGAGCTGCTCCACTTCGGTGGATCCGACCCAGCGCCGGCTCGCGGCCTTGTCCGGCAGCGCGCGCAGAATCATCACTGAGTACAAAGATGAGTCATCGCCATTCTCCCATACCGAGAACGCTCCCCATAAAATTACGGTCCTAGACACCGGTCCGGCCGAACTGGAGCTTAAACTGCGGCTGATCGCCGAAGCCAAGGTGTCCATAGAGATTAACTCCTATGATTTCGGTGTCGACAACTCGGGCCGTGCCGTGCTCCATGCGCTGGTCGAAAAGTGCAAGTCCAATCCGAAGTTCCAGGCGCGCATGGTCCTCGATTTTCTGCCTGAGTTCGGGCAGGCCGCGGTCACGCCCGAACTCGCCACGCAGCTCGCGACCCAAACCGGTGGTAGGCTGCAGATCCGCTATTACAACCCCGGCCACCGCCTCGCGTTCTGGAAGACCCAGAACCGAGATCACATGAAAGTGTTCATCAAGGACGGCAAGGAGTTGGTCACCGGCGGCCGAAATACCTCAGATCACTACTACGGCCTCAACGACAAACAGAACTACGTCGATCGGGGCATCTGGATCAGAGGCCCTGGCGTCAAGGCGCCGCACGAGGTCTTTCAGAGGTTCTGGGCGGAAGCGAAGCCTCTCGAGGGCTCCTCCCGCGGTATCTACCGTCGTCGGGCCTTTCAGGCGGCTCCTGCCATCATGAGCGAGATTCTGAAAGGCGATCCGGTCTTCCGCGCGCGAATCAAGGACCTAGGCGAGCGCGAGCTCAACCGTTCATTCACGAAGACCGTCAACAACGTCACTTTCGTGGCGGATCGTCCCGGCGGGAGACCGCAGGATGGCCGCGAAGTCACGCCGTTCATCATGAAGGACGCGCTCTCGGCTCAGAAGCGCATCTGGATCGACAACTACCTATTCTTACCGAGCCACATGACCGGACAGGTCCTGCGTGCGGTCGACAAGGACAATGTCCAGGTCACGGTGCTGTCGAATTCGACTAAATCAGGCGATCAGCCCACGGTCCAGATTCTCGCGGGCATGGCTCAACGAGGCGCCGCTAAGTCCGGCAGAATGCAAATCTGGGCCTGGGATGGCAGGGCGCCCGCCGGCCAGGCTTCCTACTCCAAGGAAGCGCAAGCGGCGCATTGGACGGATCATACGAAGACCCAGGTCGTCGACAATAAGGTCTTCATCGGCTCATTTAACTTGGACTTCCGCTCCCAGCAGATTTCCACCGAGACGGGCATCCGCATCGACGACGCGGAGCTTGCCGAGCACATCATTAATCGCACGATTGAGCGCATTAATAGCAACGGATTGTTCGTTCAGAGGAACGGCGACTACGTGACGCCGGACGGGCATGAGCTCCGCGAGCACTCGTCGTTCTGGAAAGCCGCGGATACGGCGGTTCGGAAGCCTCTCCTTTTGCTCGTCGACGGGATGTATTAGAAGACCGTGCGGAACGGATCATAGATGTTCATGAAGTACGGATTGAAGTGATCCTCGTCGACCATGCGCTAGCCGTAACCGTAGCTCGTCCAGAAGCGTGCCCTCTTCCTTGTAATGTACCGTGTCTGGAAGTCGAGAATCGATTGCCAAGCTACCGGGTTCTCCCCTGGAAGGCTTTAGCCCGATGAGCGGGCCTCCAGCTCCACGCGCGCGATCTCAAGCCACTCGAGAGTCTTTGAGTAGCTGGTGCTCGTGAACTCGGAGCTGCCGAGCTCGAGCGTCGCGAAGTCGAAAGTCAGGTTATCCTGCAGCTCATTTAGATTCGTGCGAAGGCTCGCCGTGGCCATCCAGGGAACGAGATTAATGATGAGCTTCAGGTTCTTCGGCTGGGCCGAAGCGAAACTGAAGTGCAGGCCGGTTAGAATGCCTAACTTGTGGGCGAGCCACCGGACGAAGTCAGAGCCGGATTCGGGAGGAGGAACCCAAGCTTGGACTTTGCCAGAATCCGGCTCGAGTCACTGATGATGCTGCCCTGTTCAGGCATCGGAAGTTTCACCTCCGGAAAGGCTTCGGCGCGGGCGCCAGTCGACGAAACGAGAGCGGACATAGAATCAGGGTCTGGATTGAAAGTCTGTGCAGGGCAGGGTGCTGTTACTGCGCGGTGCATTAAATCGTCAGCGCCACATTTTATTCGGGAAACGGCGTGCTCTAGCCGAGTGCGTGAGTACGAGAAGGACGTCCATGTCCACCTGTCGGGGCTCTTCTCTTTTTAGCGTTTTGATGGCTCTTCGAGGAGGTAGAAAGAGAAGATCGGGCTGTGATCGGATAGCGGGTGGTTTTCCCTGCCTTTTCGATTGAACTCGTTAAAAGTCTCGCCCTGAACGAAGGTGTTCTTGAAGCTATTTTTGTCTGAGCCGGTATCGGAGAACATCCAGTCGAGCCTGCGCGACGTAACGTCACGTACTAGCTGATTCTGTGCTGGCATCCGGTAGGTGTCTTCAAAGCCTAGGTAAGGAGCGATTTGATTCGCGTTGCCGCCAATGTCTCTAAAGGTAAGAGACGGCGATCCGGCCTGGTGTTCCCTGTTGTTTCTAAAGTCGAATTTGCTGCCGTCGGCGAAGCGAAACTCTTTGAGCCCCGTAAAGAGCGCAGCTTCTTTATTCGGGAAAATGGCCGGAATGTTCAACGCCTGGGGATTCCGATGGTTCTTCATGGCGTTTGCGAGAGTACGCAACGAGCCCACTCCGGTGGGAGCGGCTGCCGCGCAGGCGATGCTCACTGCGGTCTCGGGATTTTTCGCCGCGTTTACGACCTCGCGAGCGATGCTGTCAGGACTGACGTCAGTTCCGGCCGTGTTGAAGTCTCCGATCATGATCTTGCGGCCCGGGATATTCTGGATGGCGGCCTGGATTTCCTTCATTTGCTTGGCCCGAATCTCAGGAGCAACGCGCACTTCAAGGTGAACGCCAACGACCGTGAGTTTGCCGTTCGGCAACGCGGGGTCCTTCAGCTCCGTGATCGTATAGCCGGCATTGCCCACCTGGACTTCTTGATGCTGATCCATACCTAGCACAGCCTTTGAAAAGCCGCGCTTCGTGGCCTCAAGTGGGGTGACCTTCGTGAGCTCGCCCTTGACCCAGTCATAGGTTGGTGATTGGAGCTGAACGCTCTTGGTTGGGCCGATCTCATAGCGCGAGAGCAGAGCCATTCCGAGATGGCCGTTGTAATGCAGCGGGTTTTTCGGGTCGACCGGTCCGTTCGGGACAGTATTGCCTTTCACTGAAAGGGAAACCTGGCTGGGAAAAAAAGCGTAATTCATTCCCAAGGCGCGCGCCATTTCCCTGGGGGCGTTCTTCGTGCCGATATCGGTGGCTCCGACGCGCATCTCTTCCATGACAAGGACGTTGGCATGCTTCAGGTCATCGAACTGTCTGAGCGCTTTGTCCGTGGGCTTGCCGCCTTTCACGTCGGCCTTGTAGAGCTCCACGTTTTTGATCATGGGCACGATCTTTGGAGCGACGTTGATCGAGCACTCTTCATTCCAATTCGCGACACCGAAGCACTTTGCGCCCTTGTAATCCGTGAAGTAAGGCTTCGCCCCGTTTCGGGTGGCGCTATTGTCGACGAGGACGGATGAAAAAATCCGGTCGAGCTGAGCCTTGATTTCCGGGTCTTTTCTGGCCGCAACCGGGTCTCTTTCGAGTAACGCCATTTGGTCTGGCGTCAGCGTAAGCATCTCCTGGTCGCGGGCGCCCGCAAAGGCGTTCCCGGTCATGGTTGAACAGATGATGTTTAAAAGAAGAATGGTGGCCGCAGAGGTTTTGATTTTCATAATGATAGGATAAGTGCAACGGCCATTCCACCACTGAAACCAAAACAAAACAGCGAGTTGGCTGCTGATGTGTCATTAAATACATGTATGATAAATAATCAGCGCAACGCCCCTCCTGCGGAGGCGTCTTGGCCGACACATGCGTGAAATCCTCGATGAAGTCGCGCCGGTGAATCACGATCAGGGCGCCGACCTAGGCGAGCGCTTGCGCTCCCTGCTTTACTTCAGGGCGTCGACGTATTTCGAGTAGGCAGCCGCGTCCATCAGCTCGGAAAGCACGGAAGAGTCGGAGAGCTCGACCTTGATCAACCACGCGCCACCCTGTGGCTCCCGGTTGATCAGGGCGGGCTCTTCGATCAGCGCAGTGTTGGACTCCAAGACTTTGCCAGCCACCGGCGAGTAGAGATCGGATACGGCCTTGATGCTTTCAACTACGCCGAAGGTCTCGGCTTTTTTCAGCGCGCGGCCGACTGCGGGTAGTTCGACATAGACGACGTCGCCCAGTTCCTTCTGCGCGTGATCCGTGATGCCGACCGTGACGGTGTTCCCGTCGATCTTCGCCCACTCATGGTCTTTCGTGTACTTGAGGGTGTCTGGGAAGCGCATGTCAGATCTCCTGATTAATCCTGATTAGTAAGGACGCTTATA
>JAYVOO010000328.1:0-6038 GCA_043757905.1 Oligoflexia bacterium | reverse complement strand
CCACCTCCACCACCGCCGAAAAAACCACTCAGCAGGGCTGCGAGAATGCCGCCTCCGCTGGGGCGAGTGCGCCAGCCGCGGCTGAGAGGGTTGGAGCGACTCCAGCCGTTACCGCTGAAGTGCGCCTCTCGCGAGGTGATCACGTGGATTGCAACTGCCAGGAAGATGATCGCCAGCAGGAGTGCGCCCGCCGTACCTGTGGTTCGCGCGCCCGAAGTATCGGGCTCGATTCCCTGGTAGCCGCCGCTCTTGAGGATCTCCACGGCCTTGCCGTTCGAGATCAGCGGGCTCTCCAGAATCGTGAGAATTTCGAGAGCGGCCTGCGAGAGCGCTTCGCCGGGTTGGTTCTGCTTGAGAAGCGGAATGAGCACGTCGCCCAGGACATGCGCGGATTTGGCATCCGTCAGCGTCGGCTCGAGCCCGTATCCGACCTCGATCCTTGCCTGGTGCTCTTTCCAATAGAGCGCGAGCAGGACGCCATTGTCCTTACCCTTCTTGCCGATCTTCCATTCTTTGAAAACGCGGTTGGTGAAGTCGACTAAGTCCTCGCCGTCCAGGCTGTCGAAGACGGCAAAGAGGATCTGCTCGCCCGCGATCCGATCATGCTCGATCAAAAGCGACTGGACTGCACGCAGGGTCGCGTCCGGCAGGATCTTCGCCTCATCCTGAACATAGTAGTAAGGAGGCTTCGGAATCGCCTTGGCCGCGAGTGCAGGAGCGGTGCAGACGGAAACCAGCACGAGTGCGGCAAGGAGGGACTTCATCCGGCTCAGAACTCGACCTTAGGAGCCAGATCGGAGCCCGCTGCTGCCGCGAAGTAAGGCCGCTGCTGGAAGCCTTTGCTCTGGGCGACGAAGCTCGCAGGAAACCGGCGCTGGAAGGTGTTGAACTCCTGAGCAGACTCGTTGAAGCGCTGGCGCTCAATCGTGATCCGGTTCTCCGTGCCTTCCAGCTGCGACTGAAGATCGCGAAAGCCCTGGTCGGCTTTCAGTTCGGGATATTTCTCGACGACCACCATCAGGCGCGAGAGCGCGCCGCTCAGTTGGCTCTGCGCCTTCTCGAACTTGGCGAGGTCCTGCGGGTTGTTCGCGTTGAGCTGAACCTGGCCGACCTGCGAACGGGCTTTCGTCACCTCCTCGAGCACCGAGGCCTCATGCTTTGCATAACCTTTGACGGTGTTCACGAGATTCGGGATCAGGTCCGCACGGCGCTGGTAGGTGTTCTCAACCTGGGACCAGTGGGACTTCACGTTCTCGTCCAGCGTGACGAGAGTGTTGCCGGTCGAGACATACCAGCCTCCGAGCAAGATCAGGATACCGATGAGAGCGAGGATCGGAATAAGTGCCTTCTTCATGCGCTCAATTTCGGCGCGTCAGGCATCAGTGTCAAGTACAAGCGGACATGGCCTGTTTGCACTTGACCGAAAGCACTGAACGGGAGGAATGCTAGGCGCTCATTAGATCTCGGCCGGCCTTGAAGGCCGGCCTGGTCATTCAACCGCCTGGCCCAGGGGGAAATCCGGTGAGAGTCCGGTACTGTCCCGCAACGGTGTGTGAAGGGATTCGTTTTTCGAGCACCCTCATAAGTCCGATCGCCCACCAGGTTTTTTCCCGTGGAGGATTCCCAATATGATGTATTTCGCACGATCGTTTTCCCTCTTGCTTGGCATTTACCTGTTGATGACCGGTGCCGCGCGCGCGGCTGATGAGGTCACTGAGTACTCGCTTCCGGAGATTGTAAAGGAAGGCGACGTTTCCGACGTGCTGATGGACGATCCCATCCTGCCTGCGCAGAAGGGCAAGACTCGGCCGATCAAAGGTTCTGGCGGCGTGGACCACTCGATCTCCAACGACCTTGCAATTCCCTTTAATGACTCCGGTGCGCCCGGCGTACTCTCTCAGATCCGCGGCCTCGGCAAGCGCACTGAAGAAACAGACGTACAGGCTTATGGCATCCCGCTGAACGGCGCTCAGGGAGGCGGCTTCGACTTCTCCACATTCCCGCAGTTTCTCTGGGACGACTACCGCTATCAGATCGGGCCTTCTCTCGGGGCGTTCGATCCGACGGGAGTCGCGGGTTCTTTGACCTTGGTTCCTTGGACCTCGGTCGCGCTGACCGCCGGCGACGATCCGTACGGTGTGCGCGCCACCGGTTTCTACGGTTCGAACGATCTCCGGCAGTTCTCCATCGCCGGGCGCTCCAAGGACAATGCCGCCGCTGTCATTGGGTACAGCACCGGATCGCTTGAGGGCCCGAGTGGATCTTTCAGCAGCCAATACAAGTTTGGTGAGCATCGCGTGCGCTTTCATTTCCTGGGCACCGATGTGTACGGTCTCCCCCGCGAGTTGAAGGGCGGGCCGCTTCCTTTCCAGAAGCAGGATCCGAAGTACACGACGCGCCTGATTCCCGTCCTGCAGACGGATTTCCAGCTCGCGAAGGATACGGTACTGAAGAGCACGTTCTTCTATGATCGCAACATCATCCGCTCGGAAGCGACAGGCGGGAATTACACCCGTTCCCTGATCCAGCAGGAAGGGATCGAGAACGCGCTCGTGACCGGAGACTGGAAATTCGGGATGAGCGCGCGGCACGTGAGCTACGACAGGGTCTATATGTTCCCGAGCTTCGCGTCCGCCGGCGAGGCCAGCAACCTTCAGAATATTTTCAACTTCCAGGCTTCCCGCGCGTTCCAGTTCGGCCGGCTTCTCGTCGAGCCGACCGCGCGCGCGACGTTGATCACCCACTACGACGCGCTTCCCGAAGGCTCGCTCGGAGCGCGCTACGAGTTCGAGGGGCAGCGGACCGCGCTCTTCTCGCGCATCAGCTACACCCGGAAGTTCCCGTCGCTCGTGACGAAATACTATTCATTCCCGCCGGGGCCTGGCTACAACGGTTTCGTCGGCAACGCCGAGCTCGCGCCCGAGCGCGATCTGACCTTCATCGTGGGGGAGGAAGCCGCCACCAACGACAAGCGCCTCGAGACGACCGTGCAGCTCATGGTTCAGCAGCGCTACGACGGCGAGATCCAGGCACCCTACGACGCGACGAACGACTGGTACGTCAACGCGGATACCGGAACGATCACGGCCACGCTCTTCACGGCGACGTTTCACGCAACCTCCTGGCTCGACGTGCGCGACGGTCTGACTCTCACGCATTCGAGGATCGAATCGACCGGGACTGAGTTCCCGGTCATGCCGAGCTCGATTAACGTGCTCTCCGTCGTCGCTCATGCGCCGGGTGATACTCCGAACTGGGACGCGGGCTTCACTTTCAAGGCTGCGAGTGATTCTTACGGGCCATTCTCCACGCAGTCCGATCAGCGGCTGCCGGGCTATGGATACCTCGATCTGAACGCCCGCTACGACATCATCCGGCAGGGCAATCGCTCGATCAGCTTGAGCGGCGGGATCGAGAACCTCTTCGATCGCGAGATCGAGATCAACCCCAAGGTCTTCACGATTGGCCGCATCTACACGCTTGGGATGTCCGGCCAATTTTGACGCACAGCGATGCGCCGGTTTGCGCTTGAATCTCACGCGTCACGCCGGTATGAGTTGGCTTGTCCCGTTAAACTACGCACACCTTAGTAACGTGGTTGCCGGTCGCTGAGCACAGCGAGCGGTGCCTAAGGTGGAGGGAAGAGGCCCCCAGCCTCTTCAAAACCGCGGAAAGCCTGCCAGCGTTTGCATCCCGCAAAGCCGTCTAGCCTCCCGCCTTGAATCAAGGAGTATCCTTAAAATGCCTGCAGTCACTATGCGCGAACTTTTGGAGTCTGGCGTCCATTTCGGTCACCAGACCCGCCGTTGGAATCCCAAGATGAAGCCTTACGTCTTCGGAGCCCGCAACGGGATCTACATCATCGACCTTCAGAAGACGGTCGACTCCACCCGCGCCGCATGCGTTTTCGCCGCGAAGATCACGGCAGAAGGCAAGAAGGTCCTCTTCGTCGGAACGAAGAAGCAGGCCAAGGACGTGATGGAAGAGGAAGCCAAGCGCGCCGGACAGTACTTCGTCACCAACCGCTGGTTGGGCGGCATGCTCACCAACTACCAGACCGTCAAGGCCTCGATCGACCGTCTGAAGAAGATTGAAGCCCTCAAGCTCTCTCCCGAGTGGGACGAGACCCCGAAGAAGGAACAGGCCCGCATGTCTCGCGACTTGGCCTCCCTCCAGAAGTCCTTGGGCGGAATTCAGGATATGAAGAAGCTTCCCGGCGCGATCTTCGTGATCGACACCGAGAAGGAGCACATCGCAATCACCGAAGCCAAGAAGCTCGGCATCCAGACGATCGCCGTCGTGGACACGAACTGCGATCCTTCCAACATCAACTACGTCATCCCAGGTAACGATGATGCCATCCGCTCGATCCGCCTGTTCGCTCGCCTGATCGCCGACAGCTGCCTCGAAGGCGCCAAGACCTTCCAGGAAAAGCTCCGTGCCCAGGAAGTCGCCGATGCCGGCGGCAAGGACGAAGACACCGAGAAGAAGGTCTCCCGCTTCGAAGGCGACATCGACCTTCAGGGCGTTGACGAAGCTGACCTCGCCGCCACCGAAGGCGATGAAGCCGCCGTGGTCGAAGGCGCTGCCGTGGACGGAGCCGCTGCTCCTGAAGCCGTAGCTGCCGCTCCTGCGGCTCCCGCCAAGCCTGCCGCTAGTCCTAAAAAGGGGAAGTAATCATGGAGATCAAAGCAGAAGCCTTAAAGGAGCTCCGGGAGAAGACCGGCGCTGGCATGATGGACTGCAAGAAGGCCCTCCTGGAGACCTCGGGCGACTTCGAGAAGGCCGTCGATTACCTTCGCAAGAAGGGCATCGCCTCGGCCTCGAAGAAAGCTGGACGCCTTGCTAAAGAAGGCTCCGTGCTGTCCTACATCCATGGCGAAGGCAAAGTGGGCGTGCTCCTCGAAGTCAACTGCGAGACCGACTTCGTGGCGCGCACCGAGCAGTTCAAGCAGTTCACTAAGGACGTCGCCATGCACATCGCCGCGGCCTGCCCGCAGTGGGTGAGCCCGGATGAAGTACCGGCCGAAGTGACTGCCAAGGAGAAGGAAATCGCGATCGCGCAGATGCAGGCTTCCGGGAAGCCTGCCGCGGTTCTCGAGAAGATCGCCGAAGGCAAGATCAAGAAGTTCCAGGAAGACAACTGCCTGTTGCAGCAGGTTTTCGTGAAGGACTCTTCCAAGACGATCGAACAGCTCCAGAAGGAGACGATCGCGACCTTGGGTGAGAATATCTCGATCCGTCGTTTCGTGCGCTTCGTCCTGGGCGAAGGCTTGAAGGAAACGGCACCTCCGGCGTGAGCAAGCGCAGCGAGCCCTATCAACGTATCCTGCTGAAACTCTCGGGCGAAGCGCTCGCGGGCGAGGCGGGTTACGGGATCGACACCGATGTCCTGCAAGTCCTAGCCGGCGAGATCAAGGAGATCCACGGACTGGGCATCCAGACATCGCTCGTGATGGGCGGCGGAAACATCTTCCGCGGCATCAAGGGCGCGACCAAAGGGATGGACCGGGCCACTGCCGATTACATGGGCATGCTGGCCACGGTCCTGAATTGCCTGGCGCTGCAGGATTCGCTCGAGCGGCAGGGCGTGCACACGCGCGTCCAGTCGGCGATCGACATGCAGGAAGTCGCGGAGCCCTATATCCGCCGTCGGGCGATGCGGCACCTGGAAAAGCAAAGGGTAGTGATCTTCGGAGCCGGGACCGGCAATCCTTATTTCACGACCGACACGACCGCCGCGCTCCGCGCGATGGAAGTGGGCGCTCAGGTCGTGCTCAAGGCCACGAAGGTGAATGGCATCTACGACTCTGATCCGATGAAGAATCCGGACGCCAAGCGCTTCGAGGACGTCACGTACATCGACGTCCTGCAGAAGCGACTGGAAGTCATGGACTCCACGGCCATCTCGCTTTGCATGGACAACAAGCTTCCGATCATCGTCTTCAACCTGCATGAGAAAGGCGCGCTGAAACGCGCTGTTCTCGGCGAGGCAGTAGGTACGCTAGTTCACTAGACTTCATTAGATCTCGGCCGGC
>JAYVOO010000327.1:0-6050 GCA_043757905.1 Oligoflexia bacterium | reverse complement strand
CGATCATATGTTCGTCTACTCCGGGTTCGAATATGACTTCGAAGCCTGGCTCGAGTCAACTCGAAACTTTGTTTCTACGTCACCACCAGATAGGGCGGCGATTCTCGCGGTGATGATGTCGCAGTACGCGGGCTCACGCTCGACCGCGATCCACTGCCGGCCCAGACATGCGGCGGCGACCGACGTGGTTCCACCGCCCGCAAATAAGTCCAAAACGGTCTCGCCTGGGAGCGAGGCGCTGAGGACCAACTTCTCCATCAGCCACAGCGGCTTCGGTGTCGGATGTCCGCTCCGCTCCTTGGTGCTGGAGCGGCCGGTCAGCGCTTTGCCTATGATCACGTCGCGCGGAAGCGTGCCGCCTCGATCTGCGTAGAACGACGGCGTCTGACCGAAGCGGCCACGAGCTGCGCTGCGCGGTTTGCCGATTAAGTCGCGATACTTCTTGGAGTAGGCGCCCCTGATTTGATCGCGATGGACCCGTGGCGCCCCCTTGCTGAAGCTGATGATCGCATCCCAAGTGGACTGCCACGACTTCGCACGAGGCTGCGTCTTGTTCTGGTAATGCCAAACGAGCGCGCGCCGAGGCTCGGGGAAGGAGTGCCAATAGTTGAAGATGATCTCGGGCTTGCCGAAGACGTAGAAGACCCCGCCCGGCTTGAGCACGCGGTAGGCTTCGGCCATCCACGCGCCATATCCCGGCTCGTCATCCCAACTCACGCCGCGCAGCTTGGTGCCATACGCGGGATCGGCGATGCCCATCGTGATGCAGTCGCTCGGCCATGATCTCAAAGTCTCCAGAGCATCGCCCCTGACCACCTGGTTCAACGGCGGCAAGATGATGCTCATACCGGCCAGAACGGCTCCTTCTTGCGAGTGTTCGCCGAGACCTGCTCCGCCTCGGGCTTAGCCGGTTCCTCTGGCGCCGCCCGAATGCCCGTCAGCTTCTCAATGTGGGCGCGGAGCGCGGGATTCTTGGCCAAGTGCTCGTTGAAGAACACGGGTTTTTGCTCATCAGTTCCTTTATTAGGCTCAGTCGCCAGCGGCAGCTCTGGGGCCGGAAGGTTCTCCGCAGGCGCCGGGGCCGGCTGCCCGCCCGCTGGAGGGGCCGGAAAAGGTTCACCGAGGTTCACCAGTTCACCGCCGCCCTCAGATGTCTGAGCCAAGCGCCACATTTTGGCGCCCTGATAGGTCCCGGCCGCGACGATGCGCAACCCCTCGAACTGACGGTCACGTGCTCCCACCAACAGGCGGCCAAAACGGGTTTTCATCGCTTTGTCGGTCCCGTTGCCAAGGTCCAGCGGCTCGTCCTGCCGTATCGAGATCTCGAACAGCTCCGCCACACCTACCTCGCGATCACTGAACTTATCCCACCAAGCTCGGATGAAACCACGCCATGCCGAGCCCTCGGCGTCAGAAGTCTCGTAAACCTGCTCGATGTTGGCGAGGAAGCCGGGCAGACCGATCACGTCAAAGAGGCCGCCGAAGACCCGAGCCCAGTTTTCATAGCTGCCGAGCGTGGCTGATCCGGCGGGCCTGCCGGCGGCGATCCACGCTTGAATCAAAGTGAGTGCCGCTGCTATCAACTCGCCCCGATGCTCCCGGGTCCACGCGAGCAGGTCCTTGTGCCGGAAGTTTCTGCGCAGCCAAGGGCGATCCTGCTTGGAGTCCAGACGAATTCGGATCGTGCGCCGCGCGATCTCGTTAGAGAAGCTGGGGTTGTTCGCGGTCACGGCCCACGCGGTGCGGATCGGCAGCAGGAGGGTCTCGGACGATCCGAGGAGGCGGTCCTCCCACATCTGCATGGTCAACGCCGACGCCAGGGCGCCAGAGTCTAGGCGGCGGCGCACGTTGTCGATCACGATGAACGAGGGCCCCCGACGAAGCTTTGAGGTGAGGCGCTTTCTGATCTCGTCTTCATCGGTCGCTTCGCTCATCATCGAGAGCGAGCCGCCGATCGCGGGGTAGGCCAGGACCGCGATCAGCAGGCTCTTCCCGGTCCCCGCGCTCGGCCCTTCGATGTCGTGCAGAGGCGTCGGACCGTCGATCAACTCGCGCAGGAACGGCAACAGCAGCAGGCAAAGGGCGTGTGCGATCTCGCTCGGGCCGACGAATGGGAAATCGCCAAGAAGCTCCGTGACGATGAGGTGCTTGGCCTTCTCGATGTCCTCGCGGGACGGGTTGAGCGAAACGTCGGGCACTACGAGGCCGACAGGCGGTGAGAAAAAGGTTCTGCTGCTCGGGTAGTATCCCGGGGCGAGTTGCAAGCGCAGGTCGGGGCCGAAGATCGGAATTTCGACGATCCTGGTGATCATGGGCAGCGGCTTGTCCGGTGTGGCCAAGATGTCGCGCACCACCTCGTTCGGCGGGAACGCCGGGGCGAACCCTATGATCTCGCCGGTCTTGGGGTCTTTGATCGGGTATCCCCAGTTCGCGACGCGGGCGAGCAGGTGCCTGACCCGGTCGTTATTGAGATCGCGCAGCAGCAGAGCGGCCTCGTCGTTCCTCTCAATGCGCGTCGGGAGTCCGCCGTATCGGAAAATCTTCGGCGGCTCGTTCCAGGCGCAGATCGCATCCCAGCCCTTCTGGGTCAGCGCCTTGAGATTCTTGACGCTTATGTCGATCTCGGGCAGGTCGGAAGACGGCGAAGGCCGCGTGGGCGCGGCGACCGACGGCTGCCACTCCGGCGTCCCGTCCACGATGAGCTTGAGCGCGGCGGCCGTCCCGCCGGCAGAGAGCCAGTCCGACACGTCGCCCTTGGGCGGCAGGTTCGGAATCTCGATGACCTTGATGCTCTTGGCCTTCCCGGACAAGGAGCGGGCGACTTGCTGGGCATGATCGCGGCCAACGTCGTCGTTATCGGCCAAGATCGCGACCGTGGCCCCGATCATCGACTCGGAATACTCGCTGCGCCACTTGCCCGCGCCCTGCGGATTACAACTCGCGGCGAGGCCGAGCTTCCACAGGTTCTCGACATCCTTCTCGCCCTCGGGTAGGAAGATTGGTTCCCCGCGCTTGATCGCATCGAGCGCGTCTGGGAGCCGGTAGATGACGCGCCGCGTGTCCTTGAGGTTCCAGACCCAACCGCCCTTGCCGTCCGGGCGGCGCTGCTTAAACTCCTTCGGGCGGTAGCGCAACGCTTGATAAAGGAGGGTGCCTGCCTCGTCCACGTAGGGGTAAACGGCCTCGATCTCTTTCCCGCCCCGCCCGGGCTTGAGCGCGATGACCTCCTCTGGCGGGAGACCTCGGCGGGCGCCTAATGCTGAAGCGTGACCATCCCCGCAGCCGCCGTGGCAGGTCCAGAGACCCGTGGCGATGTCAAAGGAGAAGGAGGCCTTGGCATCGTCGTGAAGAGGGCAGCGCCCGTAGCGTTGGCTACCGGCGCCGACGCGGATGTCGGTGACGACGCGGGCGAAGAACGCCGCGTAGTCCGGGGTCTCAGAGACCACGGCGGCCGGTTTCCTGCTGGGGATATGGTTGCTGCTTCATCCCCAACAGAATACCGGGACCCGAAATTCAGGTCACATTGTCACAAGCCTAAAGGCGTGTTTCCCGTCGAGCAACGAGCGTTATGACAATCGTTGTGACAATGGGCTATGACACTGCGGACTACTCGGAGAACTCGCCCTGAAGAACGATTTGATCGCTCGGGATTTGATTTGTAATCCCCACATAGCCGGTTGGGAAAAGTGTCTCGGCCAGGGAAACAGAGTGCCCCGCCTTTTCCAGAGCGGCCTTCGCCCCAGCGCGCAGCGCGTTCATCGCCCGACTGGCCTCACCTCGATCAAAGTCGATGTCCTCTTTGAGTTTGACAAGACCATGAGCCTTTCCAAACTCGATAACGCGCAAGTGCTCCCGATTGAAGTGGCTGCCGCCGCGAGTTCCCTTCCCGCGCGGCGGAATCGTCATTTCGTGATCCTTGCTCCCGATCCTCAGCGTGACCTCGATCGTGTGCTTACTCCGCGCGCTCGCCGCCGGCTTGACGATGAGCCAGACCTTCTCCAGCAGGCCGGAATCTGCCATGCGCGACAGCCGCTCAGGCGACTGATTCCACTTCGTCAGGAGGTCTGTGATCTCCGTCGCGGTTTTGACCCAGGGGATGGTCTTCAAGTCCGCCGCAGGCAAAAATCCGACCAAGCTCTTCTCCAAGCGGAAAGTACCTGCGATCGTGAAGTTGTCTGCTCCCGAGCGCACGTGGCAAAACGAAGTCTGCCTCAACGCGGGCGGAGCGTCCTGGTAATCTGCAAACCGAAACGCTGTCCCCTGTTTGATCCATCGCTCCATGCTCGCGGCCTCGCCCTTCTTTAGTTTCAGCGTGTAGTTGTCAGGCGCGAGCACTCTCCCAGCGGTCTCAGGCTCAGGATCGAACGATCGAAACTTCAACGGCAGCCGATCTAGCAGGTCGTAGTTCGTCTTGACCAACCTGACTCCAGCCGGGGAATCAGCACGCACATGCCTCTGGTCGGTCGGATTATCGGTCGGCAGTCTCTTGGGCCGACTCAGAACCAGAAGAACAACGTGCGATTTCGCGGCAAGCCGGGACCAGGTATAAGGTGTGCGATGACTGCCGTCGCCACTCGTCCCCCAGTTCAGTTCCACGATCCTATGGACAGCCGGCGCGTTCAACTCGAAGTCTAGGTCGAAGATGATGGACTTGTACGAGGCCATGTCCGCACCGTGCGCGTAAGCAACGGGCGCCACATCAGCCATATCTCCAGCACGGACCTTCCTGATCATCTCCCGCTCGGGAAGCGTCAATCCTAGCCCCGGGACCTCAAGGCCAACCGCGACGGTCTCTTCGATCCAGGTCAGGCTCACGCCTCCGGCCTTGGCCTTAGCCCCCGGTGGAACCCCGCCACCGGCCGGGTTCAGGTGCAGGCAGAGCGCGTTGAAGATCGCGTTCGAGTAGATGATCGTATCGGGTTTAGCCATTGGGAGCCTGAAAGACAGCCCTATTCTATCGAAATTGCCTCCTTTGCCCTAGTGCGTCCTCTTGATGCCACGGTGCCCATACGGCTCCAAGGATTGGAAGGAGGAAATAGCGATGGAAAACAAGAGGAAGCCAAGACGAGCGGAAAAGCCGTGCCAGGTGAGTTGGGTCCACAGCCCGGACCCGACGGCGGAGGCTGAATTTTGGCGCCTCTACCTCAAGCTCGCGCTGGAGGCCATGGTCGAGGGCCAGAACGCTCCCAAGGAGGCTCGTGATGACCACCAAGCCTAGCGTCATATTCGAGTTGACTCTCGCGGGGATTCGAGCTACATTCGAAGTACGGCGAGTTGATGCTCGCCATCTCGGCGTAGTTCGCATTCCTCCCGAGCCGCCGTCCCTGAGTCCTAGCAGCCGCCTCCCGGCGGCACCACGCGCAGCGCGACGTTGGCGCGGCGCCACACATGAACGGCGGTATCGTTGTTCCCGCCTAGTAGAGCAGGGTAAATACCCACGACGGTCCCGGTGCCCTGCCGCGTGTGCGCGCAGGCCCAAACAGGAGGCTTAGCCATGAACGAGATCAAAATCAAGAAGGCAGCGGGGTATGCCCGCCAGTCCGCCGGTCGGCAGGCGCAGTCAATCCTCGACCAGATCAAGGCGATGAAGGAGGCGGCTGAGAGCCAGGGCACCACGCTGGCCGACGACCTAATCTTCACCGACGACTCGAGCACGAACGCGAAGAACAGGCCGGGCCTGGAGTCCTTGAAGAAGGCGGCGCGCGACGGCTCGCTCGAGGCGCGCGGCGTTACGCATCTCTATTGCTGGTCGGTTGACCGGATCACGCGCAACATGCTCGACGCCCGGTCCTTCGAGGCCGAGATGGCGCGCGCCGGCATCAAGTGCTACAGGGTGATGCCATGAACGATAAACACGAAGTCGCGGCAGCGTATGCGCGCCAGAGCACTCACAAGCAGGAGCGGTCCATCCCGGACCAGGTCAAGGGCATGAAGGAGGCCGCCGAGAAGGCCGGTAGGCCGCTTCCCGATGACTTGATCTTCACCGATGAGAACTCAGGCACGACCGAGAAGAACAGAACCGGCATGGCGGCGCTGAAGAAGGCGGCGCT
>JAYVOO010000326.1:0-1666 GCA_043757905.1 Oligoflexia bacterium | reverse complement strand
GCTGGGTGGTGAAAAGAATCTGGCTGGCCTGACCCAGAGGCGTGAAGGATACGGTAGCCGAATTATTGTCCTCGAAGGTCCCGATCACCAGAGCGGTTCGGCAGGTGTAGGTCGCTCCGGGCGTGAGGCCGGTCAGGTTGTAACTCGTGAGCGATACGTTCCGGAGGGTTGCGAAGAGCGAATAGCCCGAGTCCGATTCGGTCTTGCAATAGATCAGTGCCTGGTCGGCGTTTGTGGCGTCGTTGAAAGTTAGGGTAGCAGAGGACGGGCCCGTGGCGGCCCCGCTGATCACACCGGCGTAAGGGATCCCGGGAATGTCCTTCTTGTTCCAGTCCTCTTGGGCAGAGGCGCTCACTGCGCGGACCCGGAAGACGTAGTAGCCCTGATTGGAGAGTCCATTGAGGGTGGAGAAGCTGGCGGGGACACGGACGTTCTTGATGAGCCGCGGGCTCAGGGAGTTGGTGACATCGTAGATGTTGTAGGAGGTGACGTTGGAATCGGTCGACTCGTCCCACGTCAACGTCATCTTGGTTGCGCCAATGGTCTGAACTTTAGTCAGGCCTTGGAAAGTGAGCGGCGACACCGGCGACGGGCTCGGAACGGGGCTGAAGATCGGAAGAGTGACATCGACCGGAACGCACCCAGAAAGCGCTAGCGCTAAGGCGAATTGCGGAAGTAGGTTTCCGAACAAGGCGCGACCGGATTTTACGGATTCTAACTTTGTCATAAATAACGCTCCAACGACGTACTGCGGTTTCTTCTAGTATAGTTTAATAGTGTACTAATTCAATCAGTTTAAATACTCGCGTTTTCAATGCGGAGGTCGAACCCGACACGTGAGTCGCAATGGATGCGGTCCAGAATGGGCTCTGGACGCTGGCCCTCGTTCAATTATTTAGGCTTTTTGCCGGCGCGCGCCGTAAGCAGAATCAGGTGCGCGTTGATCAGCTGAGCGCATGGGTCGGCGGCGTATGTCGATGACGACGCGCGAGGATCATGACTGGATCGATCGGATCAGAGCGCCAAGCCGAACGAGATCGCGGCCGCGGTCAGGACGATGTTATCCGACTTCGAGGGCTTGTATCTCGTGTCGCTCAGGCGGAAACCAACGACCCAGGGGGTTTTTTCCGCGTAGCCTAAGCGAAGCTCGAGGCCGAGATCAAGTCCTCGATCTGAGAGGCTGAAGAGCCCGCCAATGCCGTCGCCCGCGGGCTCATACCGGGCGCGTGCGATGATCTGCCGTTTCGGTGAAATCCTCCAGGCAAGCTGAAGTCCGAGTTCAGCGGTCACGAGATTCGCGAATCCGAACGGAGTTCCGTTCGAGAGGATGGTCAGATACCCGAGTCCCGCGAGCCCGCTGACGACCCATCTGGCTTCCGGTTCCGCACTCAGGCGACGAAGAGCGGTCAGGTCCGCGCGAATCACCTGCGGCCCGTATCCTGCGGGCTGCGAGCTCAGCGTAAAAATCGTGCTGGCCGCATCCAGGCGAAAGCTCCAGCGCGAGGCCGCATCCGGCTTCCGTTCGTAACTTCCCGAAAGCCAGCTGGCGATCGACTTGAAATCTCCGTAGGTCCTCTGGAAATAGCGATGCCCGGCGACGCCCACGAGGAGCGTGACCTCGCTGAGTCGCGGCTTTTTCTGCATCTTCAAGACGCGGGCGAGTAGC
>JAYVOO010000325.1:0-1667 GCA_043757905.1 Oligoflexia bacterium | reverse complement strand
AAGCGTGACGTCCTTTTCCTCGAGATCGCCATACTGCTCGGGCGTCCAGACGACGAGCTCGAGCGCCTTGCCCAGCGGATGGCGCGCGGCGATCTTGGAGACTTCCTCAGGCGTGTCGGTCACGATGAACAAGTCATAGTCGCTGTCCGAGCGAGCGCGTCCGGTGGCGCGCGACCCGAAGAGGATTCCTTTGGACGAGACCGGCTCGAGGAGTTTCCGCAGACTCTCCAGATCGCAGATCGCCGACACCGTCTTCATGATCTGAACGAAAGTGTTGTCGTCCTGGATACGAACTGCGCGGTGGTTGTCGACGAAATCGACGAGTCCTAAAGACTGGAGATCCGTCAGGATGCGGGCGATGCCCTCGGCGCCGCCAAGCCCGCGCACGCCTTTAAGCTTGGACGAGATCACTCTCGAGCTGAATGCGGTGGTCGATTCCGAGACCAGAAGTCGCATGACCTTCTGCTCGGGAGTGGAGAAGAAAATCGAATCCAAGGTGGGCTGAGCTTTTCTCACGCGTGCCATAGTACTCCTAGTTCCTGCGCGACTTGCTTCACGGCCTTCTCTTCTTCGGGGCCGAAGGCGTTCGGCATGTGACTGTCGATATCGATCTGACCCAAAATCTTGCCTGCGGCGTCTTTTACGAGGACGACGAGCTCCGACTTGGTTTCAAGGCTGCAAGCAAGGTAATTTCCCTGGGCGCTCACGTCGGGAACATTCATGTCCTTGTTCTCGGCGACGGCGGTTCCACAAACTCCGCGCCCAACGGGAATGCGGGTGTGGTCGGTCTTCGCGCCGAGGTATGGACCCAGTTCCAGGAACTTGCCCTTCAAAATGTAAATGCCGACCCAATTGAAGTTTGGAGACAGGCCCGCGACGTACCGGACGGCGGAGCCGCGCGCCGCTCCGGGTTGATACCAAACCGGGTCGGTGTCTTTGATTCGGCTGGAAGCCGGAAGGGTGCTGCGCTTTGCCTTGGGCATTTCTCCCTTTCATAACGCAACCTAAGGCGGCTTGCACTGGGTAAACGTCCGGTGATTCGATGCATTAGGTTGTTGGTAGAGTGGACCCACGGAATCTGACCCATTCCTGGAATTCTAATCTCTTGGGGCACCTCGGTTGCACAGAGCCACTCGCGACTTGAGTGAGCCTCTCATTCGACTATGAAAGTGAGCCCCATGAATCCGAGTTTCCTGCCCACCCTGATCCTGATCGCTTTAGCGGTCGCTGGCCCCGCCCATGGTCAGTCAGCCCTTGCCCCCTACCGTACCGACTTGATCGTCGGACGCGTCGATCCCTTCACTCAGAAAAAGTTGGGTGAAGTCCTGGTCTGGAATGACGCGACTGACCTATACGTCAAATATGTGATCGAAAACGCGGTGCCGGTCGACCCCGCTAACTCCTGGTGCTTGAACAAAACGGACCTCTCCGTGACCGCAAAGCTGAGTAAGATCCCGACGGAGGACGGGGCGCCTGCGCCCTTGAAGTTCGAGTACCATTCGGTCCTGAACTGCGCGCTCGAGCAGACTTACAAGATTCCGCTCGCGTGGCCCAAAGGTACTCCCCTATTCATCGCTGCCAACGCAGACGTGATGAAGCAAGGCGGGCTGGACGCGTTGAAGGCCCTGATCCCTGACTCGGCGACGGTCCAGATCAAGCGGGATGAC
>JAYVOO010000324.1:0-1669 GCA_043757905.1 Oligoflexia bacterium | reverse complement strand
GGACAATGGCTGAAAAGATCACCCCGCGCGCAGAAGACTTTTCGAAATGGTATCAGGACATCGTCGTCCAGGCGAAACTCGCCGACTATAGCCCGGTCAAAGGCTGCATGGTCATCCGCCCCAACGGTTACGCCATCTGGGAAGGTATGCAGCGCGATCTCGATCGACGTATTAAGGCGACCGGCGTGCGTAACGCGTATTTTCCACTCTTCATTCCTGAGAGCTTCCTGAAGAAAGAAGCTGAGCACGTCGAAGGCTTCGCGCCCCAATGTGCAGTCGTCACTTACGCGGGCGCCAAAGACCTCGAAGAGAAACTCATCGTCCGCCCGACTTCAGAGACGATCATCAACAGCATGTTCGCCAAGTGGATTCAGTCCTACCGCGACCTTCCGATGATGATCAACCAGTGGGCCAACGTTGTCCGCTGGGAGATGCGCACGCGCCTCTTCCTTCGCACGACCGAGTTTCTCTGGCAGGAAGGCCACACCTGTCATGCCACGGACGAGGAGGCCGAGTTGAAGGCCCGCGAGATGCTGAAGGTCTATACGGAGTTCGCCGAGGAAGTCTTGGCCGTGCCCGTGATCCCCGGCCTCAAGAGCGAGAGCGAGAAGTTCGCCGGCGCGCTTCGGACCTACACCATCGAAGCGATGATGCAGGACAAGAAGGCGCTTCAATCGGGCACATCCCATAATCTCTCCACGAACTTCGCTACCGCCTTCGAGACCAAGTTCCTCGACAAGGACGGCAAGCAGAAGGTCGTTCATCAGACGAGCTGGGGCGTCTCGACCCGGTTGGTCGGCGCGCTCATCATGGTTCATTCCGACGATAAGGGGCTCGTTCTGCCTCCGAGACTCGCTTCGCTTCATGTCGTGATCGTCCCGATCATGGGCAAGGCCGAAACCAAGGCCATGGTACTTGAGGAGGCGGACAAGCTCGCCGCCCAGATCGCCGACTTCGCCAAGACACAGGGCCTACCTTATGAAGTCGTCGTCCAAGTGGATAAGGATGAGACTAAGCAGCCCGGTTGGAAGTTCTTCGAATATGAGCTGCTCGGTATCCCGATCCGCATCGAGATCGGCCCTCGGGATCTCGAGAAGGGGCAAGTCGTTTTAACTCGCCGAGACAAGAGCGAAAAAGAGTTCACTCCGCTCGCTGCTGTGCCTGAGAAGGTCTCGACTTATCTCCATGCCATGCAAAAGGAATTGCTTGAACGCGCCCGGTCGTTTCGCGATGCCAATACCATCCGCGTCACCACCTATGACGAGTTCAAGAAAAAGCAGGACGAAACGGGTGGCTTTTTCGTCACCTCCTGGTGCCAATCCAAGGAGTGCGAAAGCAAGGTCAAGGAAGAAACTAAAGCCACAATCCGCTGCTTGCCGCTCGACTCGAATCACGTGCCCTTCGTGGAATCCGAAGGCTGCATGGTGTGCGGCGCCCAGGGTCCGAAGAACGTGCGCGCGATTTTTGCTAGGAGCTACTGAGGTGAAAGAAGGAGAAAAACGCGTGATCCACTCCCATCGTCCCACTGAATTGATCGTGGCCCTGGATTTTCAACGCGCTGACCGAGCTCTGCAGCTGGTCGAGGAGTTGAAAGGGTTACCCGTCCTTTATAAGGTCGGTTTTGAGCTGTTCATGGGAGGGGGGCCAGACGTCGTTCGCGAGCTGGTTC
>JAYVOO010000323.1:0-6069 GCA_043757905.1 Oligoflexia bacterium | reverse complement strand
GCTTTTCAAGGGGCTTCCGAAAATCTTTCACACCTTCGAGTCGCATTACGACGAAGTCTGCGTGCTGCCGCGCGGGATGAAGTCATTCGCCAAGTCTGACGTCTGCCCGATCCAGGCGATTCAACTCGAAAACAAACCTGTCTACGGGATTCAATTCCATCCGGAAAAAAACCTCGCTGAGGCAGAGCGTAATTTCGAGGAGGAGCGCAAAAGTGGCCGGGGCCGCGATCTTCTGCATCCGAAGGAAAGCCGGAAGCTCTTCGACCCGAAGGTCGGGGAAACGATCTTCCGCAACTTTTTCACCCAGCCATGAGCAAGCTCTCGAAATCCACACGCTCGCGCATCACGATGGGGATCAAGCTCCTTCTGGTTGTAGCGTTTCTTTACTTGCTTGCGAGCAAGGGCCTGATCTCGATCGAGAAGACGAAAGAGGCACTTGGGCATCCCGAATACCTCGTGCCCGCACTCCTGGTGATGTTCGTCGGGACGTTCGCCGGGGCCCTACGCTGGCAGATCCTGCTTCGCGCTCACGGGATCCAGCTCGCCTGGAGCCGGATGCTCCAGCTGCATCTGATCGGCCTCTTCTTCAACTTTCTGATTCCGGGCGCGGTCAGCGGCGATCTCGTCAAAGCTTTCTACGTCGGCAAGGAATCGAATGGGATGCGGGCGCAGGCTTTCGGCAGCATCCTCTTTGACCGGATCGTCGGGCTCTCGGCGCTCATTGTGGTTTCGGCGTTCGCGCTACTTTTCGGGCTCCATGATTTCGCGGGTACGCCGCTTCTGGGCGCCATCAAAGTCTTCATGATCACGGCGGCCGCGATCGTCATCGCGTTCTACACCTACCTCTTCCTCGTGCGAGAGCACCATGACCCGCTCCTGATCTTCCTGAGAAAGGTCGAGCTCCGTTTCAGCCATCGACGCGCGCTGGGTTCAATCACGCGAGTCTACGAGAGCGTGCGCCATTACCACCACCACCGGATCGCCGTGGTGCAGGTGCTGCTTCTTTCGATCGTAATCCATGCCTCCGTGGGCTGGGCGTTCATGAACATGGCGCGCGCACTGGGCGACCTCGCTCTCCCCGTGCTTTCGATCTATGTCGTCATGCCGATCGGCTTGGTGCTGACCTCCATCCCCGTCGCGCCTGCCGGCGTCGGCACGGGGCACGCGGCCTTTCTTTATCTCTTCCACCTCATCGGCTCAGACCGAGGGGCCGACGTCTACAGCCTCTTCGCCCTGGGAAATCTCCTGGTCGGACTCTTCGGCGGCCTGATTTACCTGCAGTTCAAGGCGCATCACCCCGATATCGGAATGGCGCTCAACATTCCCGAAGAAACCTGAGCTGGCATCCGCCTCGCAGCGTGGGCGTTCACGATGCCCACCCCCCTCCCAGTCCTCCGCCCATTTCAGCAGGATGCACTTCGGGCGCTCGCACGCGACCCCAGCCACGTGCTTTGCGTTTCGCCCACGGGCTCCGGAAAGAGCCTGATTTTCGAGCGAATGGCGGCCCGTCCGGGGATGCGCACGCTGCTGGTCACCCCTTTACTCGCGCTCGCGCGCCAGCAAGTCAGCGGGCTTCGCGGGTTGGGTATCGAAGCGAGGCTAGGTGCGGGCCCTCGACCAGAAGATGCACCCGAGAGAAACGGTGTCTGGATCCTGAGTCCGGAGAGGCTCGCTTCCGAACGCAATTGCCGAATACTCGAGGCCTGGCGCCCCGGCTTTCTGGTCGTCGATGAATGCCACTGCATCTGGGAGTGGGGAGAGCGCTTTCGGCCGGCTTTTCGGATGATCCCCGAGCTTCTGCGGGACGGGCAGTGCGGGATTCGCCGAAGCCTGTGGTTGACCGCAACCCTCCCTCCGGACGCCAGGCTCTGGCTCCGCTCGGTGCTACCGCAGGGGCTCGTTGAGCTGGGCGGCTTTGAGTTACCCGCGGGCATTGATCTCAGTTTCCATCACATCCCATGGAGTGACCGGGATCACGCGCTTGCAGCAGTCGCTCGCCGGCTCGAAGGTCCCGGCATCGTTTTCGTCTTCAGCCGCAGTCAGGCCGAAGGCGTCGCGCGGTTGCTTCGTTCGCAGGGCCACAGGGCTGTGGCCTACCACGCGGGAATGAGTCTCGAGGAAAAGCGCGCAATCGAGGTCAGTTGCAGTCAGCCCGAGGGTCCGCGCATTCTAGTCGGCACCTCGGCGCTCGGCCTGGGGCTCAATCTCGAGCATCTGCGCTGGGTTCTGCTCCGCCAGGCTCCGCTTTCACTTCTGTCGCTCGCGCAATCAATCGGTCGCGTGGCCCGGGGAAAGGGCGGGCCTTGGCGAGCGATCGTGCTCTGGTCGGAAGACGATTTCCAGCTGATGGACGGCGTTTCGAGTCGGGAGCTCTCAAGTTTAGCTGCGCTCCTGGGCTCACGCGAATGCCGAAGAGTGGCTCTTTCCCGCTGTTTTGGCGCGATCGCGAGCCGATGTGGCTCCTGCGACCACTGTAACAGCTGTCAATATTAATTGAGCTGCCCGTATTGGTTTCCCTTGCGGACCTGATATTCTAGTCTGCAATCAAGTCTTAGTTACTCAGGTTTTGTTTCACCGATCAGCACTGTTCTTGGCGGGGTGCCGCCAAAAAACAGACGGTTAGGAGGGGACGGACTCCAGGATAGGAGCCGTTCTCTGCATTCGGAAGTGTGTGGGGGAAGAGCTGACGGTCGGACCTGGGTGGGGGAGTAGCTTTAAAACATTGCCGACTCACGGAGGAGTACTATGTCATCCAACAAGATCTGCCAGGTCCTGGCTCTCAGCGTCTTCGCATTCACCGCAGCCCTCTTCATTCCCAATCACGCAGAAGCAACGCCTACCCGGGAATGGACGTTCCTTCTTTATCTGAACGGTAACAACAGCCTAGATAGCTTCGGACCGATGAATCTGAACTCGATGGAACAAGTGGGCTCATCGGACCAGGTCAACCTCGTCGTCCAGTGGTCGAGCCTCGCGAGCAAGAAGACGAAACGCATGCTCATCAAGAAGGACAACGACACGACGAACGTCACCTCTCCAACCGTTCAGGACGTGAGCGGCGTGGACATGGGCGATTGGAACAGCCTCGTCGACTTCGTCCGCTGGGGCGTCGCCGCCTATCCGGCGAAGCATTACTTCATCACGGTTTGGGACCATGGCAGCGGCTGGCACACGATCCAGAACAAGCAGGCTCGCAGCTCATTCCACACCTTCGATATCAGCTGGGATGACAACACCGGGCACTCGTTCACGACCGCACAGCTCGGCCTCGCGATGGCGGAATCCGCCAAGATCATCGGCCACAAGGTTGACATCTACGGCAGCGACGCCTGCCTGATGGCGATGGCCGAAGTGGCCGACGAGATGTCAGCCTCGGTGAACACCTTCGTCGGCTCGGAAGAAGTAGAGCCAGCCGAAGGCTGGCCTTATGAGTCTTTCCTCACGCGCTGGATCGCCAACCCGACGGCCACGCCTAACCAGGTCGGGACCTATCTGACTGAAGAGTACGTCAAGGCTTACCAAGGTGGCGTGTACGGCACGAAAGAAGTGCAGTTCTCGGCTTTCGACCTGAACAATCTGAGCGCGCTCAAAGTCGCAGTTGAAACCTTCGGCAAGGGCCTGATGACCCTCGATGCGGCCAGCCGCAAAGCGGTCATCGCAGCTTTGGGCAAAACACAGAAGTTCTACACGAGCGATTACGCTGATCTCGGGGACTTTCTCCTGAACGTCGAAGCCGCGAAGCTTGGCACGTTGGGAGCGGATCTCCTAAGCACCGTCCGCTCGGCTCTGAACCAGGTCCTTGTCGCCAACTCGACTTCCGGCGCTTACAAAAAAGCGACGGGCCTCTCGATCTGGCTGCCGTCAACCAAGAGCAAATACAATATGTACGCCGCCGCCTACAAGACGATGGCCTTCGACGCCGCCACCCACTGGGGTGACACGCTGAAGTTCGTGACTCAAGACAAGTAGACTCGGCTCTCGATTTAAGGCAAATTCATCAGGTCGGCTCTCGGAGGGCTGACCTGATGAAAATGCAAAATAGAAAACCACTCCCCCTCTCCGCCTCCATCCTCCTTTTCCTCTCCACCTTCCTCTTCACTCCCTGCTCCAGACTTAGCGCGGACGACAAAACTCAGCCCTCGGCTTCGGCCTCTCCCGCGGCATCGGTCGCGAAACCGAAGTACGGCCCATCCGCCACGCTGCTGTCGCACGCGAATGAGTACTTCCGGCGAACGAAAGCTCCGGACTACTGGGCCCTCAGCCCGTACTACGTTCCGCAGCAGGACGACCGCTCTTGCTCGCTCGCGAGCGTCTCGATGGTTGTGAACGCGCTGCGATCGGGCCGGCTCGAACGCCCCGCGCTCGGATCCGAAGACGAGCTCGCCACCCAGAAAAACATCTTCAAACGCGTGAACAGTGAGATCTGGAACAAGGGCCTGGGTGGAGGCGGTCGCGGCGTCACGCTGGACCAGCTTGGCACACTCATTAAAGACAGCTTGAAAGCCTATGGCCTGGTCGTCACTCAGCTCGAGGTCATCCACGTCGACGATTCGATGGCCCCCGGAATTCGGGCACTGGTCCACAAGGCGCTCGAGACCAACGAGAAATCCTCCAAGGACTTCATTCTGGCTAACTTCGATCAGTGGGCATTCACAGGAGACAGCCATGCCGGCCACATCGCGCCCATCGCGGCTTATGACGCCAAAAACAAGCAAGTTTTGATCATGGACCCGGACCGCCAGTGGTACGAGCCTTATTGGGTTTCGGAAGAAACCTTCCTGAAAGGGATGGCTACCCAGGATAACGACGCGGGCCGTAAACGGGGCCTCGTTTGGGTAACTGTCCAGTAGCCCTCGGTCTCGGATTAGGTTATAGCCTGATTAACCCGACTCAGGTCGGGGAGGCCTTGTAAGATCCATCTCTGCGGAGAGATGGCCGAGTGGCCGAAGGCACACCCTTGCTAAGGGTGCAGAGGAGAAATCCTCTCGAGAGTTCGAATCTCTCTCTCTCCGCCATTACTTCCTATCCCGTCGATATCGTGCGAATCAGTTTTTTCCGATCCGATTTGCACCCATTTACACCCACCTTACCCAGCTCCCACGTTCTTCCACTTCGACTGCACGTGCTTCGTTAAAGCGCTTGCATCGCGCTTCGCGCAATCCAATGTAGCCTGTAAGCTGGAGTTTCCAAGAAGCTGCTTGGCAATCTCAGCGTCTGGGTTGTCTGGAGTTCCCCCCGTTTAAACGGACACATCCTCGGTTAAACGAACAGCCTCTCGGTACTCCAGAGGCGACTTCATTTTCAAGCCCGAATGTGGATGAGGCTGATTATAGTCGGCAAACCACTCGGGCAGACTACGCGGTACCGATTCCGCCGTCCAAAGTTCATTTACGTACGCGTAATCGCATTTAAATAGTTTCACGAACCCCTCGGTCATGCCGTTGCTCTCGGGCGAGTACGCTGGCGTCGTCCGCACGCCGAAGCCCCAGGCTGAGCCGTATGCGACGGTCTCGATCGCCTTGTACTGCGGACCTTGGTCGGAGAGCCACTGGATCGCCTGAGGCAATTTCTCCACGAACTCGCCGAAACGATGAGTCACGGTCTGGTCAATCAGCTTGATGATGTCGCCGTGAAATAGCGGACGTCTCTCGGCAACATAACTCATGACCTCGCGGTCGCAGCAGTCGAGACTGAATGTGATGAACACCTTCTCGCCGTTCCAGCACCTGAGCTCCAGGATGTCACGATCTAGCGATGCATGGACGAGCGAACGCCGGAGATTCTTATTCTCTTCGAGCAGCATTCTGTACTCGGAGAGCGGCACGCTCTCGTCCGCCTTGGGTTCGTGGCTCTTGCCAAGAACTGCGACCTGTTCCGACCGCCTCCAGTTCACAATTTCCTGGATCGGGATCCCGTGCCTGCGCCCTAACTCGTGCGGTGTCGCCCCGCCTCGGAGGTCCTCGAGCACCTTAGCTTTAAACTCAGACGGGCAAATTCTCTTGCCGGCGGCATTCAATTGAAACTGCATAACGCACGCTCTCTATCATAGAGTAAGTATCCGGTCCAATT
>JAYVOO010000322.1:0-1669 GCA_043757905.1 Oligoflexia bacterium | reverse complement strand
TGCTCTTCGAGGATCTCTGGGCGCAAGCCTCGAAGATGACGGCGGCCGAGGCCGAGTTGTGCGTTCTGCAGAAGTTTCCGAACAGGGACTCGGTGTTTCTGAAGTTTCAACAAAAGTTAAAAACGGCTCGCCCGCTCACGGAAGCGGTACCGTCACCGCTATCCGCGGGACTGCGCCCCTATATCAGCTTTTCCTGATCAGCCGGCCCATCAGAAAGGGGCTCGAGATCCTCGGTCGCTGAACTGACGAGACGCGCGAAGTCTTCGAGAGCTGGCCCGAGGTGATTCTGACTTCACTCTCGATCGCGGGGTTCGCGCTGGGCCCCACGGTCTTCAGCCAAAAGGACCGAGAGAGCCCGCAGCCGCCCTCACCGCTCCGCTCGATCCACTGAGCGAAGCCACCCGCTCCAGTCAGGCGACCGGAGGCGGCGGAGCCGTGCGCGCGAACGACGGACGCGCGCTGAGCGCGTTCAGGTAAGCAACGCACTTCGGATAGCGCGTCTGCCAATTTCCGGGATAACGGATCGCGAGATAAGCGAGCGCCGAACCCAGGTCGAGATCCGCTTGCGTGAGTTGATTCACCGGGAGCTCTCGTCGAATTGTCATTTCCCTCTCGATCGAAGCGAACGCGCGATTCAAGAGGCGGTCGATCTCAGCAAGGCGCTCGGCATCGCGGCTGGCCTCGGCGCGCTTCATCTCGAAGAAATATTCCACCGCGAGCTCGCACATTCCGACGGCCAGGCCTGACCAGTACCCCACCTGCGACCTGCGCACCGGGTCGCGCGGCATCCAAGATGATTCGCGCAACGAATAGAAGGTCCCGAGAATCTCATGGGAGTCGATGATCTCCTGCCCGCTGGCGAGCTTAAGCGTCGGCACTCGGATTAAAGGATTGGACTCGACGAGCCCGGGGCACTGCCCCTCGACATCCCCAAACAGGTCGACGACCTCCTCCTTGAAGGGGACGTCGTGCTCCAGGAAGGCGAGCCTGACTCTCCTTGCAAAGGGAGAGCGCGCGGAGATAAAGAGATGAGCGTCTTTGAACAAATCCAGGACCGAGCTTTTTAGGATGACCATGAGTCTTGAGTTTCCCCAAGACCGGAGAAGTTGTGAAGAGAAAATTGAAAATCATAATTCTTGGATATGTCTGGCCAGAACCTGACTCTTCAGCGGCCGGCAAAAGAAGCCTGGATCTCATCGGCATTTTCCGGGCGGCGGGACACGAAGTAACCTTCGCATCGGGCTGCCGCGCGAACGAAGCGAGCCTGGCGCTCGCGGGCCAGGGCGTCTCTGTCGTGCCCGTCCTCGGCAACGACACCTCCTTCGACCGCTGGATCACTGAACTAGCTCCGGACTGCGTGATCTATGATCGCTTCTTGACGGAAGAGCAGTTTGGCGCGCGCGTCCGCGAGGCTTGTCCCCTGGCGCTCCGCGTGCTCGACACCGTGGATATTCATTTTCTCCGACGTGCGCGCGAACGCGCGCTTGAGGCGGGCCTGCCGTTCTCGGAAATCTGCGACGCCTCGCCTCGGATCTTCGAGCCCCTGCATGAGGACGCCCTTCGCGAGCTCGCCTCGATCTACCGCTGCGACCTGACCCTCGTAGTTTCTAGCTTCGAATCAGCGCTCCTGACCGATCGCTTCGGAGTCCCCGCGGACTTGCTCGCCTGC